>JACUTR010000111.1 GCA_014859735.1 Candidatus Methanophagales archaeon
ACAGGGCTTGCGGGTAAACCCTTACAGGGTTTTCGGGGTGGTAGGGGCGGAGCCCGTGATGGGGCAGAGCCCCACAGTACTAAAAGACAACCTTTTTCTTTGACAAATCTTTCTTTTGAAAAGAAAGATTTAATGCTGAGATACCTGTTCTATTTCCTGGTTGGAGGAGCGGTGGTTACCGCAATAAGCATGCTCGCGGAACGAGGTCATCCACTACTCGCGGGTGTCGTGACGTTATTTCCAAGCATAACGGTTGTTTCTTTTTACTTCATCGGAAAATCCGCGGGCAATGAAGCGGTTGCATCAACGGCGAAGTCATGTCTTATCTCCTTATCGATCTGGATACCCTATGTACTGACCGTTATATGGCTGAGTCCACGAATAGGGACCAACAAAGCGCTGCTCATAGGCGTGCTCATCTTCATCATTCTGGCGTTTGCACTCGTCTATATCAATCGAATCGTTGGTGTGGTTCAGGTGTAGCAAACCTTTCCCACTTAGAAAGCACCAAATCAGGGTTAAATTTAAAGACGTTCACCTCAGCATCTCTTCAATCAACCTTCTCAAAAAGCCTCTTCGCCTCCGCTCTCCATACGCTAGTATCTTCTCCCGTTTTATCCCGCTTCGTTCCTTTGCTCTCTCTATCGCCAATTCCTTCCCGCCGAGATGATCCACCAACCCGATTTCTTTTGCCTCTCGCCCTAAATACACCTTCCCGGTTGCTAACTCCTTTAATCTCTCCCCATCCAGCTTCCTGTTCTGGGCTATAGCATTCAAGAAACTATCCTTAATCTCATCCAATTCCTTCCTCAACAACTCCCTTTCCTCTTCCGTTGGCTTCTCATACGGCAGTCCCAACCCCTTATAGATGCCCGTTTTGAGCGTCTCAACATCGATGCCAAACTTCTTCAGTAACTCACCGATGTCAGGTCGTATGCTCATAACGCCTATACTCCCCACCGTGCTCAATTCATCAGCTACAATTTCATCACATGCACTTGCAACCCAATAAGCGCCTGAAGTCGCGTATTCTCTTATCCATGCTATGGTTGGTTTCTTCATATTCTCTATGGCAGTTGCTACTTCCTTGGATGCAAATGGCGTCCCGCCAGGCGAATTGAGCTCAAATATCACCGCTTTTATCCTCCTCTTCTTCTCCACGTCCTCAATGGTTCCTATTATGTCACGAGACGTGGACATGAACCCGAAATACGCTTCCTCTGATGTAATCGCGCCTTTTACGGGTATAATCGCAATTAAACCTTTATGCTTCATTTTTATGGCGTTCTTCTTGTAACTTATATGTATCGTATGATATAACTTTGGGTAGAGGGCTGGGAAGAGAAGAAATATGCGTCCACCTGAACTGGCCTTGAGAATAAGCGAATGGATACGGGAACGAGTGACCGAGGCAGGTGCTCGAGGCGCCGTCCTGGGAATGAGTGGTGGACTTGACTCCTCGGTCACTGCGGTACTCTGCAAAAAAGCCTTTCCTGAGACCACGCTTGGTTTGATAATGCCCTGCTTTTCTCCGAAAGAAGACGTGGGGCATGCGAAAATGATCGCCTCGAAGTTTGGGATAGCGATAAAGGAAATAGACCTTTCCCCCATCTTCAAATCAGTTTTGAACACATTGGAAGGGCGAGCATACGATGAAGCTGGAAAAGGAGAGGGAGATATCGCAGTTGCTAACTTGAAACCTCGTCTCAGGATGATTTGCCTTTATTACTTCGCCAATAAGCTCAATTATCTGGTCGTAGGCACAGGAAACAAGAGCGAATTAGCGATTGGGTATTTTACCAAATATGGTGATGGTGCTGCGGATATCCTCCCGCTTGGTGACCTGCTGAAGACCGAAGAGAGGAAATTGGCAGAGGAGCTGGACATACCCCGGGCGATAATCGAGAAGGTGCCGACTGCAGGTCTATGGGAGGGTCAAACAGACGAAGGTGAGATAGGAATGAGGTATGCGGATTTGGATGCAATCATCGCAGCACTGGAGCGAGACGATGTTAGCAGCATTCGCAGTCTTGACCCGGAAGTGGTCGAACGAGTGAAGCGGATGATGGAAAAGTCGAGGCATAAACGGGAACAGATACCCATGTTCACACAATCATAGCTAAACACTGATTCAGTATTATTGTAGGGAGTTCATTTCTGTTCTGTTCCGTAACCTCCACTATTTCGAACGTGCTCTTTATCAGCCGTACCAATTCGTGGTCAGACCGTTGATGGACTGAAACGATAAGATGCTTCTCACTTTCCACGGCGTTCTCTACCGCTTCTATAAATTTACTGGACTTCAATTCCATCGGCCCTATTTCATCCACAATGATGATACGTGGTTCGGGACGTGCGAGCAGATTGGTTATCGAGTGCGCACCTATAGAATCCAGATCTGTTAGATTCACCCCATATTTCCCTATTTTTGGGCCTCGCTGGTGCACGTGAGCCAGAATACCCTTCACGCCGGTATTTATATCTTCTATGGAGAACCCAATTCTTCTCCCTTCTTCATGTATCTCGGAGGTGAGCATGCCACCCACCGCTATACCTTCTGCTTTCAGACGCATTATCACCTCTTTGATAACCGTTGACTTCCCTATCTTCGGCTTTCCGGTTATTCCTATTCTTAGGTTCACAGCTCTAATCCCGTTCTTAAGGCATTCTCCCTCTACTCCATGAAAAGGTTAGAGCGGTAATCTACATAAGCATCGCTGGGTGTACAGAAAAAGTGCCAGGGTCATGATAAAGATGATAACCGTGGGTATGAAGGAGAAGGAGATTCCAAATAGGTAAACGAAGATTGATGTACTTACCGGTCCTATCAGGAAGCCTGAGGTCTTTGCAAATTCAAAGATACCGGAATAAGCGCCATATCTTTCCCGCGGCACAATATCCGTGACCCGTGCCTCTATTAACGGTTCGGCAAAGGTAGTGCCAAGGGATATAATAAATATCGTTGCTAAGAGGCCTGGAAGTAACGTCAGAAATCCTAAGGGTATAATAAACAGGGTGGAAATTAAGAACCCGAGATAGATCATTTTTGTTTTTCCAATTCTATCACCCAACTTACCAAGCGGTATCTGGAAGAGCAGGAAAGGAGCGGCAGAGATACCTAACCAGAGTCCGATGATGAAGGGGTTATAACCCAGGTCGCGAAGAAATAAGGGACCGAATACCCATTTGGCTGAATACCAGAAGAAGAGTGATACGGTGCAGAGAGCCAGAACTTTAAGTTCTCGCTGCTGATTGAACTCCTTGAGTAATACTACCAGATCATCCTTACCTAGTCCGTTTCCCGTGCTGTTTCTACCGCTATCACGGTTATTATCCTTTAATTTGAGGACTAACAGCACCGATGCGAGGAGCAGAAGAGCCGAGAAGAGGTAAGGAGTTCGTATTTCGAATCGCTCTGCCAAGAAGCCCCCAATTAAGGGCCCGATAAATATACCTGCATTTGCAAAGGTGCCGTAAAAAGATCTGAACTCGCCCCTCCTTCCGGTAGGCGATATGTCCTTAATAAATGCCTCACTGATAACCCAGGCCGGGGCCACGGCGATACCAAATGCTACTTGCAACCATATTACTGCATAAAGGCTGGTATTCCTGAAGAATGCGAAAAGCACGCCCGAGATGAGAAGAAACGAAACGATTAACAATCGTTTCCTTCCGATTTTATCAGAAAGAACACCAACTGGAAGACTGAATGCCAGCCCGGCAAACGAAGCGAGCGCGGCAATGAGCCCAACTAATTCCGCTTTTCCGAGAAATTGCTTCAGGTAGAGCGGATGGACGGTGATGAAAGCGCCTATGAATACGCTGAAAAGGAAGAAGATCGTGGAAAATAAGAGTAACTGGGTGTGGGCTTGGGCTTTCGGCTGTCGTTGTAATCTCAGCTTGAACATAGATATAAAACACCTTCTCAGCTAAGTTATTTGTATGACCCGGTAAAAAATGACCCGGTAAAAAATCAAGGTCCATCCAAATACAAAT
>JACUTR010000112.1 GCA_014859735.1 Candidatus Methanophagales archaeon
ACATCGTGAGCCTTGTAGCACTGGGTTTTGATATAGAAAAGGGGCACATATACTTTCAATATGAAAACAAAAAGCTACGCGATCTTGCTTTTGAGATCGGAACAAAAACTATCTTCAGCGAACTAAGTGCGATCTACGGGTTCCAGGGTGATGTGAAAATAGCACACATGATCAGTGTGCTGGTGCAGAACGCGGATATATTGCAGCCCCAACTACGCGAATACGGCGGGCCAAAGCCCACTGTCATTCCCGTCGGCGTTGACCAAGATCCACATATACGGTTAACTCGTGACATCGCATCGCGAATGAGAATGTTCCTGGTAGAGAAGCGATTGGATGATAAGAATAAAACAAAGCGTATGGATTTTAAGCCGACTTATCTTGAGCGAGGAGTGCTCGATGCGATTAGGGAAAAGTTAAAGGAAGAGGGTTACTCAACGGAAGAACATACGTTCCACATAGATATATCAAATGTGCAAGATGTACGTGCTTTAGAAAGAATAGTGCGGGACGTAGAGTTCGAACACCGTGGTTATGGCTTCTTTTTACCAGCCGCCACGTATCACCGATTTATGCAGGGATTGACGGGCGGGAAGATGTCCTCGAGCGTCCCGGAAAGCTATATCGCGCTCACCGAACCGCCTGAAGACGCTGCGAAGAAAGTGCTCCAGGCGAAGACGGGCGGAAGAGTGACGGTCGAAGAGCAGAAGAAACTTGGTGGATTACCGGAAGAATGCACGATTTATGAGCTCCTGATGTCTCATCTCATTGAGGATGACGCACAGGTAAAAGAACTGTTTGAGGAATGCAAAAGCGGGAAAAGGCTTTGTAAAGCATGTAAGGCGCAGGCCGCTGAGCTCATGTTCTCCTTCCTGAAACGGCATCAGGAAGAACGAGAAAGAGCGAGGGAAGTTTTGATGCAGCACGAAATGTATAAAGAATGGTTCCGCTGAGCGTTATTACAGAGAAGGTATTATATTTACCGCCGAGATCACGGGGAGCGCGAGATTGGATAAATGATTTTTCTGACACTCTGTATTCTCTGCGGGCTCCGCGGTAAACAAGTACAAGAGAACACGTTAGAATCCTATTTCAAAAGCTCTTTAGCCTTCCTAACCGCCTCAACAGCATCTTTGCCGTAGGCATCTGCACCGATTTCGTTCGCGTAGTCCGCACTGAGTGCTCCGCCACCAACCATTATCTTTACCTCTGGACCAATACTCCTGAAATACTCGATTACCTCTGCCATATAGTCCCGTGTCGTCGTCAATAAGGCGGACAGTGCGAGAATATCAGCTCCGGTTTCTTTGACCGCACTCGCATACCGTTCCTTATCCACATCGATTCCGAGGTCGATGACCTCGAAACCACCTGAGGAGAGCATTATACTGACGATCTCTTTTCCGATATCATGCACGTCACCTTTGACCGTGCCGATGACGACTTTTCCTAATTTTTTTTCTACTTCTTTTACCTCTCCGTGTAAGAACGGCTTAAGAATCCGCAGGGCTTTCTTCGCATTCCAGCCGGAAACAATCAGTTCTGCGTCAAAGTATCGCGCTCTGTATCCTTCTCCGATTGCCCTGAGCCCCTGGGTCAACTCGTCAATGATCTCGTACGCAGCCATTCCATTGTTCAGCCTCTCCTCGCAAAAAGTCTCTATTCGCTTTTTTGTGACGTCAAGCAGCGCGTCAACTATTATATCGCCCATAACATACCATAATAATACTAAATGCTTTAAAATTTTTACGTAGCAACCTACCTAATAAGAGATCATGAAGCTCATAGTCCGAGAGACCAAAAAAAAAGCCGAGCTCGTTAAGGGAAGAACGATCCTTTCTTACTTGCAGGAGCTAGGGATAGAGATAAATGCATCATGTGGCGGTGAGGGCAAGTGTGGCCAATGTCTGGTCGAGGTTGAAAGCGCCTCCGGAGCCCTCTCTGATAAGACCGAAGCAGAAAATAAATTTATACAAAGCCCTTACAGGGCTTCCGAGAAAGCCCCTCCGGGGCTTGCGGGGGCACGGGCAGAGCCCGTGATGGGGCGGAGCCCCACAGATGATAGGCAGAGACTTGCCTGCCAGGCAATTATCTTACAAATCGATAAGCCCATTTACGTCCAGGTACCAAGAAGATCCTTCTGCATTTTAGAGTCGGGAAAATATTGGGAGATCCCGGTTGTGCCTTTTGTACGTAGAGAGGGCGAAAGAGTCTTTTACGAGTTAGAAGAGGTAGGTGAATATCTCGGGGGGATCTATGGTATCGCGCTTGACATCGGAACAACCACGCTTGCTCTGTATTTAGTTGATCTCGAAACAGGTGAAGTGCTTTCAGTCAGCGCACGAGAAAATCCACAGACGAAATACGGAAATAATGTAGTTTCACGGATAGAATTTGCAAGAAAAGGTCAGAGTATACTTGAAAAAGAAATCAGAACCGCGGTGAACGAAATGATCTCCACCCTGACTGACCCGAAAAAAATCTATGAGATTGTGGTTGTTGGCAATCCGGTAATGCGAGATTTATTTTTTGGGTATTCCGTCGAGTCGCTTGGTAAGAGCCCTTACGAACCCCTGAGTGTCGAGGCGGTACATAAAACGGCAAAAGAAATCGGGCTTACGGCAAATCCAAAAGCACGGGTTTACGGTCTTCCTTTGATCGGGAGTTTTGTCGGCGCAGATGCTTTAGCCGTCGCGCTGGCGACGGGGATGTGCAAAAGCAAGAAAATAAGCATGGCGATAGACATCGGGACGAATACAGAGATCGTACTCGGAAACAGAGATAGGTTGATTGCAACGTCCTGTGCAGCGGGTCCCGCATTTGAGGGCAGCAGCATAACACATGGAATCTGTGGCGTGAGCGGAGCGATAAAAGAAGTACAAATAGAAAATGGAAAAGCGTTGTATAAAACGATCGGCTATGCGGATCCTGTAGGAATTTGCGGCTCCGGGGTGATCGATACACTGGCGGGGCTACTGGAGAACCAGATAATCAACGGTAGAGGTAAATTCTACAGCGATAAAAAAGAATTTAACATAGTGGGCGGGATCGGATTATCAGAAGGGGATATTGACCAGTTAAATCTCGCGAAGACCGCGGTATCAGTCGGCATAAAGATCCTTATGGAACGATACAGGATCGAGCTTGAAGAGATAGATACCCTATTTCTGGCCGGAGCTTTTGGATATTATATCAACATAGAGAACGCGATACGGATAGGACTCCTTCCTGCAATCAAGCTTGAAAGAGTGGAGAAAGTGGGCAATGCCGCGATAGAAGGTGCACGGCAAGCGTTAATATCAAAGACCAAACGAGAAGATGCCGAAGCAGTGGCAAAGCGGATCGAGCATGTTAAACTGGAAGAGGAAGCGGACTTTATAGAACAATTCGTAGGTGAGCTTTACTTCCAGAAGTATTTGTAAGCTCTTCTATTTTCCCGATTTTTTATGGGATGATTTTCTCGGCCCTAACCACCCCGCAATAAATTGCGAGGCATCCCCGGTAGTTGGTCGGAACTCATCATAACAACTCGTTGAACTCCTCAACACTTATTTCAGCATCTCTTAACATTTTTCTTAAAAGTCCCTTGCCCAGAACTTTATGTTTAGGAATCGTTAACGCCTTTTTGCTTTTGTCCGATTTATGTTTCATCCGGATATGGCTTCCTTACGATTACATAATCCAGCTTTTCAAAACATTTAACTGCTTTCTCTCCAGAAATAGCAGGTAATTTGCTCATATCTCCACTGCCACGATGTGGTAGCTGAACTCCTGGATTGTACCAAGCTGTTCAACGATTTCCTCCTTTTGTTCTTCAAGACACAGTTCAATCACTTCGTGTATGTTTTTTAGTGCTTCATCCAAGGTTTTCCCCTGCGTATAGCATCCCTGAAGAAGTGGACATTCTACCACATAAAAACCATCCTCATCCTTTTCTACTAGAACTGGGAGAAGAACTTTTTTACC
>JACUTR010000113.1 GCA_014859735.1 Candidatus Methanophagales archaeon
TAACTCGTTCATATACGACACTGTCGTATATCCCTCCAAATTCGGTAGTATATGTGACGATGTCGCATATACATCCCTCTAGCTGACCGCTCTTTCCGTATCGAGTTTCAATCAAGGTTCACTCCCCCTCCCTTGAAAAGATTATCCAACGGATTTTTTATAGCACCGAGATTCTTTATGCTCACATGAGTATATATTTCTGTCGTTTTTGAACTTTTATGTCCAAGCAACTCCTGAATGTATCGTAAATCAATGCCGCTCTCTAAAAGATGTGTGGCAAATGAATGCCGTAAAGAGTGGACGCTTACCTCCTTCTTTATTCCTGCTCTTTTACAAGCACTTAAGAAAATTCGCTGGACTGTCCGTGTTGTTATAGTTCTATCTTTATTCACACTTGGAAACAGCCAATTCCGTGCTTTCTCTCTTTTACAATATTCTTGCAAAGTCTGCAAAGCAATCTCTGAAAGTAAAGTATATCTATCCTTCCTGCCCTTCCCCCCTTTTATCCGAATCAATCTTCTCTCAGTATCTATATCCTCCGGCTTTAACCGCACCACCTCGCCCACCCTCAATCCTGCAGAATAAATAAGCATTAAGATTGCTTTGTGTTTTATATTACTCACAGAGGATAGTATGCGAGTAACTTCTTCCGGACTCAACACAACCGGGAGCTTCTTATCCTTCTTCGGTCTCTTTATCTCGTAAACAAAGCTCCGCTTCAAAATCTCGCCGTAATAAAACTTCAATGCATTGATTATGGTATTCAAAGTGGATGTAGAAACATCTTTCTCCTCCACGAGGTGGAATAGATAGTCCTTTACATCGTTATTGGTTATCTCATAAGGATTTTTACCAAAAAACTTCAGTACCTCTTCATTGTAATGAACATAAGCTTTAATCGTCCTTGGACTGTATTTTCTTGACACAAGCTCTCTTCTCAGGTCTTCAAGCCATACCGAAGGCTCAATCTCAAGTTTCTCTCCATTAAAAACAGACAAAACATGCTCAAACTCAGTATACGGCACGCTCCAACATTTCTCCTGGGGATGCCACCGATACCCTTCGATAGTTTTAATTTGGGTAATGTAATCAGGATTATAAGGAGAAGAGATTTTAATCCTCTCCCTGTCTTTTCTAACCTCTATCATTTCCTCTCCCCCAAGATGAACTTTTACATTACCCCATTTTAGCGATGGAATTTTTATCCTCCCATTTTATAGTATATCTGAAATACTTCATACCAACTTAACTCCCCGTATCTTCTCCACCAATTTCTTCTTACCTTTATTGGCCTCCATAAACGCCTGTATGTACCTTTTCCATTCCTCTTCACCCGCTATTTCCCTCATTGTCTTCAGAATATCTACCGCATCGTCGTAGTAAACGTGTGAGCGATTTACAGCTTCAGAGACCCAGGAATGGCACATTTTCAGCGCATATTCGCCATCTAATTTCTTCGCATAGCCCTTTATCTCCTCCTTACCCATTTCCATTAAGAATCTTTCCAGCACTCTTACCGCATACTCCTGGCTCCGTTCCAAAAGAGCATTCGCGAATACCTTCGCTATCGAAACAGTTCGAACATACCCTATCGCTTCTTTCAGCTCCCGCTCATCCGAACCCTTCACGAGCACCATTATCAATTCGCTCACCGACTCATTTGCTGATATAAACCCTTGCTTTAATGCCTTAAGTGTCAATTTCATCGCTTCTTCCTGCTTACCTTTCTCCTTCGCCGCTTCCGCAACTTCTATTATCATCATTGGATGCAACGTAGTAGAGGAAATAGCACGTTCTACCGCATCATCAAGGTGAGCATCATGCAATAGCACTGATACCGCTACACTTTCTTCGCCTCTCGTTTTTATAGCTGATATAAGCTCCTCATACCTTCCTATCTTTTCAAATACCCCCTTTATGAGCTTGTATGTCTCAGGTTTGAAATGAGAAGAGAGTAAATTGAGGGCTATGTTTACCGCTTCTTCCTCTTTCACTTCCACCTCTCTTTTTTCTCCTAAAAACTGGTTCAAAAGGTTGAAATAGAGTTCATCAAGCGCATAATTCCTCCCTTCTCCAAGCCGCACTCCCGCCCTTACATACTCAAAAGCCTCCTTATCCTTGCCTTCCGCCATCAACGCACTCGCAAATCTCAAATAATCATCCTTCTTCTTTAGCCCTGCCTTTATCATCACCCTTAATGCATCACCATGCAAACCAAGATATTCATACAACTCAGATAGCAAGTCAAGGATTCTTCTTCTGTGATATTCAACATGAAAACTCTCTCCACTCTTTGGTATCCGTCTTAATAAATCCTCCTCGAGAGCCGCGATGTTCTCCCTCGTTGCCACACCAAAAAGCATCTCATCCGTATCCAGACCATAGTCCTCAACCTCTATTATCTCCGTTATTTTGGATATCAAAGCTCTTTTCTGCTCCTCCCCCAACTTCTCCACATTCTTGTTAAAATCCTCCACACATTCTATCACAAAATCACCAAGTATTCCATCAGAGTCGTCCACTCCATTCTCAAAAGCATCCACTCCCCTCTCTACCAATAAAAGATAAAGATCAACCGCTTCTTTGAAACTCCCATCCTCTGCAAGCCTATCACCTATCCTCTTCACTTCTTCTAACTCACTAACCGCTCCAGGCACCGCATAATAGTCCAAAAATCCCCTCAATATCTGGCTAATCCTTCTTGAAATCGCTTCTAGGTTCACTCTCTTTTCACTAACCTCTTCAGAAAAAGCAAACTTCGATGCTAAAACAGGCTCCTCTTCTATTATTGCACTTATTATTTTTATGAGCTCATTTTTATCCCTTCTTTCCAGCGAAGCTAAAAGATTGTCAGCATCTAAAAATGAACTCCTTTCTTTCATCCATTGCAAAATTAGCGCTACTCCATGCTTGCACATTGCTCCAACCGGGCATGTGCATTCAGAACGTATTTCATCGGTGATTTCAACCCTCACCTTGTAGGGGTTAGGTGCGGAACCGAGCACGGTTCCAACGAGTTTATTTCCTTTTTTCACTCCTATCTCTACATATCCATTCTCAACATATTCCAGCCCTCTCGAAAATGTTTTCTCGCCAAATGCCCATCGTATTTCATCCCTCGTTATATCTCGCATCTTTTTCACTTCTATGCTTCTTAACTTATAGTCCCTCTATTAGTTGTCAATAAGTAGAGTAACGATGAATGTGATAATAAAACTTGGCGGCAGCTTACTGGCTAAAGGACGAGAAATTGTTCGTTTTCTCAGCGATTATGCTGAAAAGAAAGCTGTTTTCGTCATCATAATACCCGGCGGTGGACCGTTTGTAGAGGTGATAAGAGAACTCGCGGAGCGGCAGGCTATCTCAGACGATGCCGCGCACTGGATGGCGGTGCTCGCAATGCACCAATACGGCTTTTTCCTGGCAGATGGTGAAAGTGCGATACCCCTGGTTGAACGCACCGAGGAAGTAAGGGATGCTGGTCATCTATGCATAGTCTTGCCTTACAAAATTTTGAAAGCGGATGATTCCTTACCCCACACGTGGGATGTTACCTCAGACACGATTGCGGCATTTATTGCACATAAATCAGGTGAACAGACGTTTATAAAAGTGACTGATGTGGATGGCATACTGGATGAGGAAGGGTCTGTGATAAAACAGATTCATGCGAAAGAACTGATTGAGAAAGAGGATAAGGGGTGTATTGACGCCGAACTCCCTCGATTTTTAATGCTGAATAAGATGAGTTGCGTGATTGTGAATGGCAACTTCCTCGAGCGAATAATTGATGTAATCGAAGGGAGAGAGACGATCTGCACATCAATCTTTCATGTGGGGCTCCGCCCGTAAGCTCAATATTCAGTGGAATTAAATTCCAAACCCCAAATTCCAAATACCAAACAATACCAAATACCAAAATCCTACTGTTCAAAACAGACGTTAATGGTGTGTTTTGAATTTA
>JACUTR010000114.1 GCA_014859735.1 Candidatus Methanophagales archaeon
TAAATTTACATATTTTCTCTGCGAACTCAGCGTTCTCCGCGGTAAATTTGAAATGTGACAAAGTCAAGATAAAATGGTGAAAAAATGAGCGAAGTTGCAATGCCGGAAGTGTTGGACTCGTTAGCGAAGATAGGGAAGGGATGGGAATTAGGAGAAGTAGCGTGGCGTGTCTGGGGCTGCATACTCTTCAATTCCTGCCCTGTATCAGAGAAGGAGATAGAAGAAGGCACGGGCTACCGCAGTGGAGTGATCAGCATAAGTTTGCAAAAATTGAAGATGGCGAATATGATTAATGAAATTAACATGGGCGGGGATATCCGTTATTCTATTAATACCTCTTTAACTGATGCTTTTGGTAAGTTCTCGAAGCGGTTCTTCGAGGATAACATAAAACCGGTGATTGCACTGCTGTCTGAGAAGTTAGATAAAATAGAGGATGCACAAGTGAAAAAAACTCTCTGCGAACTCATAGATGAGGGTAAGAAATTGGATCCTGTGGTTCTTATCCTCTCCCGGGTAATCGAGGATATCAACACAAGTACGATAAAAACCGTGGAGGAAACGGAAAAGAGAAGTGGGATAGTAGGCTTCACGGGAACATTTAGAGAAAGCATAGCTGAGATAAAAGAAGGGTCTAAGGTGGTTTTTACCGGTTCGGTAGCAGTTTGCACGCCATTTATCGAATTGCTCGCTTACACCATGAGAGACAAAAGGTTTGATATGTTATATGTACCAGGAGCAGATGCAAAGGAGGCAAGGAAGATAAAAGAGATAGAGAATATAGGGTATAGCGTGGTAGATGAAAAGGGCGATCCTAAGAATCCTGATGCGGTTGTCGTACTTGGTGGATTAGCGATGCCAAAGTTTGGATGCCTGCCAGAGGATGTCACTCGTATGATTGACGAGATATCTGGAGAGAAGCACCCGAAGATCATTGGCGTTGAGTTCATGAACATGTTTGAGCGTGCGGGATGGGATAAGAAGATACATTTCGATACGCTCATAGATACCATACTGTAGTCGAACATGCTCAATAGATTGTGGAAAACCCTAAATCTCAAGCATCGTGGGCAGAGTCCCACATGTTTGGTATTTAGGATTTGGAGTTTGGAATTTATACCACAGGATATTGAGCAAATTCTTTATATCCATTTAAAAACCACTATTTTAGCTATATGAAGAAACAAATTGTTAACAGTGATGAGATAGCGCTGGAAGAGAAGAAAAAATATTCAACCCTAGATGAATTAGATAAGAAGATATTGAGAGAACTCCAGTCGGATGCACGTCAATCATTTACGAAGATCGCACAGAGGATAGAAACTAGCACGGCTACCGTGAGCGAAAGAGTGAAAAGGCTGACCGAAAGAGGGATTATCTGCGGATATACTACAATTCTCAATACGTCTGAGATCGGAATGGTTACATTGATCACGAGGATAAAAACTAAGCCGGGATACAGCATTGAGGAGGTGGGGGGACGGGTAGCAAAACTGGATGAGAGCTGTTGCGTTCACCACATAACTGGTGATTTTGATCTCATGGTTATCTCCAAGTGCCCCGGACATGGTAAATGTGGGGCTGTTATTGAGAAGATAAAACAAATTGAAGGAATAGAAAGGGTGAATGCAGAGCTTGTGTTCAAAATACTGAAGGAAGAGCTTAAAGTTGAGTTGTGAGTGATCGACTTGTTTCACTATTTTTCGATTTTTTAGTTTATATCTATTCAGCAAAAATATGCCTAAAATAATCTAACATTCGTTTTAATAAAGTGGATTTTATTCAATTTTATATATCGTTTTCTAAAAATATGATTTTATTCACAAATGTATACTATTCATTAAAAAACTATACGCTTTATATACTTAATTCATATTTAACGTTACATGTGTTTAATTGGGAGTGAGAGAATTGGGTGTAAGAACAGATACGATATGTTTTGAAGGCAGGATATCAAGGCGCTCGTTTACCAAACTAACCGCCTTAGGAACTGCTGCGGCACTGGGTGGGATCAGCAATGTCGGCGCTTATCCGATGGAGCAGTTCTATAAGTTGATTGAACCCGCAATTGCGGCTCCTGAAGAAGGAGAAAGAACCGTGTTTGGTATATGCGAGATGTGCCCTTTTAACTGCGGCATAAAAGTGACCTGTGAAGGAGGAATAGTGAGATCGGTAGAAGGAAACCCAAAAGAACCACACTCAATGGGGAAACTCTGTGCACGGGGAAATTCTGCAGAACAGGTGTTATATAATCCGAACAGGCTTAAATATCCGCTTATACGAACAGGAGAGAGGGGTGCAGGTGGATGGAAGCGTGCAACCTGGGATGAGGCGCTGGATTATGTTGCAGGAAAGCTAAATGAGATAAAAGGGAATTATGGCCCTGAGAGCATCGCAATCATACAATTTCCCACCAGCATGATGGTTCCCTTGGTAACAAGGTTTCAGAAGGCGCTGGGAACACCCAACTACTTCACGAGTCTCGGAACCTGTAAAATCTCACGAGTTGTTGCTGACATCACAACGCTGGGCGGACATATTCTGAATGCCGTTGATTTCAAAAATGCCAAATACATTATGCTCTTCGGCAGAAACACGTTCGAAACGCCAGCAAATAGTTCGGTACAAGCGTTATCCGCTGCTCTTGCAAACGGAGCGAAACTGGTCTATTTAGATCCGCGATTTACGGTCACTGCTTCAAAGGCGGATGAGTGGATACCCATAAAACCCGGAACGGATCTGGCTTTTGCCTTGGCGATGATTAATGTTATTATTAGAGAAGAACTCTTCGACGAAGAATTCATAAATAACTATACCTACGGCTTTGACGAGTTAAAAGGATTTATCGGGGGATATACCCCGGAATGGGCGGAAGGAATTACTGATGTTCCTGCAGAGCAGATTGAACGGATTGCAATAGAGTTCGCTACGACCAAACCAGCAGTCGCTCATCCAGGCTGGCATCCTCACGGCTACGAGAACGAAACACAGATAAGACGAGGGATATTAATTCTGAATGCATTAGTGGGAAATATAAATAAGCCGGGCGGGATCTTCTATCCGAGAGGAGTGGGATTGGGTGACATAAAACCACCGGCATATCCGGAGATAACCGCTCAGCGGGTGGATGGTGTTCCGGATAAATACCCACTTGTTCCTGCGAGCCACGGTCTTTGGCAGTTACTACCCGATGCCATCATACATGAAGAACCCTATCCGGTAAAGGCTTTGATAGTCTATCGCTCAAATCCCTTGCATGGAATGCCTGATAGAAAGAGGGTTATTGAAGCATTCAAGAAGCTTGATTTGCTGGTCACCATTGATATCTTACCCAGTGATACCGCCTGGTATGCTGACGTTATCCTTCCGGAGTGCACCTACTTGGAACGAGATGACCCTGCTATGGTTGTCGTGGGGAAATCGCCAAAAGTCGCCTTGCGTCAAAAATGCGTTGAGCCAATGTATGAATCAAAGCATTCGTTCTGGATTTTCAAGGAACTGGCTAAGAGATTAGGGATTGGAAATTACTTTGACTTTGAGCTGGACGATTACATCAACGCTCAGCTCAGCCCACTCGGGATTGACAAAGATTACTTCAAAGACAACTCGATTTGGTCATCTGACATAAGTCCCGAACTCAAGGGGCTTGAAGGGGTGAAAATTAATACGCCCACCGGGAAAATAGAGCTTTATTCAAAGAGGCTTGAGGCGAATGGATATGATCCATTACCAACATTTATGCCGCCAAAAGAAGCTCCTAGTGGCATGTTTAGACTGCTACACGGACATATCGCAGTGCACACCCATGCGAATCCAGCGACCTTTGACAATGCGTATCTGAACGAAATTTGCTCCGAGAATGAGCTCTGGATACATACAGATACCGCTATGGATTTGGGGATTATGAATGGAGAATATATCTGGGTTGAAAATGAGCTCAGTAGGGGGAGGATAAAA
>JACUTR010000115.1 GCA_014859735.1 Candidatus Methanophagales archaeon
CAATTTGTTTAATTCTTCCCACATCCGATCGGATGTTGAACTATCTTTATCTAATGATCTTACAAGATCAATATCAAAAAACGTTTTATATGCAACTTTTGCACCATAACTATCTTTTAAATTTTGAAAATTAATTTTCTCTTTGCCTGATTCAAATAAAACTTTACATAGCGAAATCTTGTCTGGATCATGTAAAGCCTCAGAATAGACATATCTAATTCCAAGAAATTCATCGTATGTCTTAATATCTTGTAAATATTTTCGGATGAGAATTCTTGTTTCTGGCTTTATCATATATGGTATGGGGCCTTCAAGCATATGGAAAAACCATCTTGATCTGTTTGAGACGAATAGGTCTCTTAATAATACTTCAAAAGTTGAAACAATCAAGATTATAGATACTTCTTTTAATCCCTCTTTTAAACATCTTTCTATTCGCGAACTATTTCGATCAAATGCCTTAATTATTTGTCCAATTTCTTCGTATTCGTCAATCATTTTAATCCAATTATAATTAGCTCTGTATGCATTTTAATCGTACTTTTTCTTTTTCACACAATCTAACTTTTTCCCTATGATTATCATGATGGTGTTACCTGTTTAAATTAAATTTTTTTTACCTTCCAGCAAGTGTATCCCAAACGCGGAAGCCCAAAATTACCATTAAGTTTGTCAGGTTTGCACTTACACCCTCGTCCCTCTCCTCCTAATCACCTCTCTTTTATCAATCCCCGTGACTTCAGGCTTCACCTTCTCATATACCGAAATAAAGTGGACTCAATCCCTTAAAGTGCGCTTCTATGCGAGATTATAGCTCTCTCACCATTCCCGCTCCACACCGCACCACTTTCTCCGGATACATCTCCACTATCTCTTGCTTCCGTATCGTGCCATGGCAGGGTATTATCAGTTCCAATCCGTGTAACAATTCCAGCTTCTTGAAACCGTGGAAACCGCCGATCACACCGTAGAGCGTACCAAACGCCTTTGCAGCCTCGAAAATCTTCTCCAAGCCGGGATGCCCACAACCGGTTACCACAACGACACCTTCGCCTCCCTTCGTTTTTAAAACCAATGATTGCTCCGTAAGCAAAAGTACTATTCTAAGTTCTCCTGTTGTATAAACTCCCGGGACGATCTCCTTTGGTCCTGCTACCTCAACAACGCTCGCTGCTTATGAACCCTTCATTCGCTTCGTTATCATATACTATGCTCAGTTTCACTTTCCTACGGCTTTATATCTGTATTCCCTAAATTAAAAGTATAATTCAATCTCGACGCACAGGGTAGAAAGACAGGTAGATGATAAAAGAGATGGAGATGACTGTGAGGGAAAAGATAAAGATAGTGATACAGATGAATAAGATCGCATTAGCCAAGCTCCTTATCCCTTTTGGTATCGCTGGTTTCACCGTGGCATTTTTAGGGCTCTTCTTCCCAGAGGATTTTGGGAAATATGTGACGGTGTTCGGTGTTTATTCATTTCTGCCTCTTATTGGTACATTATCCGTCGTTCCAACAGGGTTAGGCCTTGGTATTCCTCCGGTACCTCTTATATCGTTTATCATCTTCACTGATGCGGTCCTCTCTTTATTCTTGGTCTGGAACTTCGATTACGCGAAGAAAGTACCAGGTATAGGGGAGCTGGTCGAAAGGGTAGAGAGAAGTGGAGAAGAGGCAATAAGAAAATATAAGTGGGCGAAGCGATTTGGGTTTATAGGGGTAGTCCTTTTGGTCATATTTCCACTCCAATGGACCGGTGCAGGCGTCGGCTCAATAGTGGGGCGGCTCATCGGAATGCCATCTCTAATGACCTGGCTTGCGGTGATTATCGGCACGTTTATCCGCTCTACCCTTGCAACGCTTATTTGTCTGGGCGCAGTATCGTTCTTCTAAAATCTTCCCGGTGCATCAATAGATTTATAAAAAGGACTCGGTTATCTTTTAGTAGAGGGGTCCTGGTGAAACAGAACCCGGGGAGCCAGGGTGGCAGAGTGGACGAATGCGGTGGCCTCGAGAGCCACTGTCCCGAAAGGGACTCTCAGGTTCAAATCCTGATCCTGGCGCTTATTATAACCACAAGATTAAATCTCGTGAAATCGCGTGGTTTAAGTAAAGAGTATTGCCCAGAGGAGCAGCGTTGTACACCGTGCGAGCTCGTTCGAAGCACCCATGATGTCGCCACTCATCACGCCCACCTTCTTTTTCGCGATGTACGAGACCAAAAATGCGACGGCGATGCCCGTAAACACGATTAAGAACTGAAAAGAAGCGGTAAAGAGCACTGCAATGAGCAGGGCAGAAAGGAGCGCACTCATGTACTTCCATGGCGAGAAAGACTGTATAAACAGAGCTCCCAGTCCTTCGTTATCAGCGAATCCTTTGCCAAGTACCATGCACGTATTCATACCGAGCTTTGCAGAGATCTCCGCGATTATGAATATCGAAGCGAAATCGTACAACGAGACGAGATTGAAGGTAAACGCAGCCGCTGTTAAACCTGCACCTATCGTTTTAATAGCAAATAAACTCACGAGGAGAACAAGGATAGTAGCGAACAACCCCGCTATGCCCGTCTTATCATCCTTCATCGCCCGTATTTTATCACCTTTGCTTCCAGGTGCCAGCAATCCATCAAAGAAATCTGCCAAGCCATCCAGGTGTATCAGACCTGTGACAAGGTAAAGAGCGAGCAGCGTGAGCAAAGCGGCAATTTCATTCGCCGCACCCAGGTATCCAAAAGCAAGAAACGCTACCACGGCGACAGGTAAGCCAATCAATAACGCAACAAAAGGGAAGAGATAACTCCGCGCTGCCACTCCTTCTATTTTTACCTCCTTCCTTACCGGTATCTGCGTTAGGAAACTGATGAGGTCAAGCATTGCGTTGGTTATCCTCTCCTTCCAACCGGCATGATATACAACGGTTCCTCTTTCTCTGGTGCAGTCAAAACTTTTTTTATCTCGTCGTCAAAGAATGCGCCTATGACTACGGTTCCGAGGCCCAAGGAAACTGTCTGTAAATAAACATTTTCCGCCGCATGCCCGACTTCCATGTGCACATATCTCTCTCCTCTTTCACCGTATTTCACTGTGGTTCGTTCATAAACCGCGGTGAATACGATGTTAATAGCGGCGTCTTTCACACATTCTTGTCCGAGAGCAGCTTTCGCAAGATCCTTCCTTACGTCACCTTCTTTAACTTTTTCCAACTCATGGTTTTCCGGTCTATACTTGTAAACGCCTTTATCAAATCCTTCTATCTCCCCCACAACCAGATACACCTCAAGAGGATAGAGCCCACCAGCGGAAGCCGCAGTCGCACCCGTTACGTAAGCTTGCAGTGCTGTTCCTTCTTTCCATGGCGCGGTAATACCTTGGGCCGCCCACAGCAGCTGAGATACCTCCTCGAGGGTTAAATTAGCTCCTGAATACGCTCGTATTGACCTTCTCCGTGCCAATGCCTCCTCTACCGATGTTTCACCCTCATACCGTGGTTCCGGGAGTTTTATACGTTCTCCAATCCCTATTTTCTGCAGGTCCCCCGGCTCCGTGGGCTCTGCGGGTTTATGCGGAATTAGAAGAGAAAGTGAGAGTGCGAGTGCCGTTACTACAACAAGTGCTCCAATCGCGCCTATTAGGATGGTTTTCGTTGGCATTGGCTGTTATTTCTCTTTTCTAATGAGTTAATAAAGGTAATGATGGGGCGTGGAACTCATAAAATGAGTAAACGCCCAGGTCGGGATTTGAACCCGAGTCCGAGCCTCGACAGGGCTCAATGATAGGCCGCTACACCACCCGGGCTTATGCTTTATTATCCTCTGTACCTTATAAATACTTATATCTTTAATGGGATAGGGTTTAAAAGTGAACTCTTTCTACCAAAGAGAGAAAAGCAAAAGGTGAGAAGTGAATGGCAACAAGAGGAAAGAAGGCCGTGGAAAAGGTC
>JACUTR010000116.1 GCA_014859735.1 Candidatus Methanophagales archaeon
AGTTCGCATTCATGGCGAAGCACGCATCAGTTATCATGATGTCGAACTACATGCCAGTCCGGAGAGCGAGGGCACAGAACGAGCCTGGAGGAATGCCACTGGGTATAAATGCAGACTGCACGAGATCTCCTGCACTGTTCCCAGATGACCCGGTGAGGGCTGAATTAGAGTCTATCGCCGTTGCTGCATTGGTTCAAGACCAGTTGTGGTTCGGGACTTACATGTCCGGTGGTGTAGGATTCACGCAATACGCGTCCGCGACCTACACGGACAATATCCTGGAGGACTTCTGCTATAAGGGTGACGAGATTGCGGTAGACATGTTCGGTGATCGCTGTGCGGCAGAGTGGAGCATGGAGAACGTCGAGAAGTTGATACGAGCGGAGTCTGATTACTGCCTGACGCAATACGAGGCGTATCCAACCGTTGCGGAGTCGCACTTCGGCGGTTCCGTGAGGGCTGCATGCCAGTCCGCAGGTGCGTCAACTGCTGTGGCGAGTGCAACGGGATGCGCGGAGTGTGCGCTGAACGGCTGGGCACTGGCGCAGTTGTTACACTATGCGAGTGTGGGCAGGTTAGGATTCTATGGCTATGACCTGCAAGACCAGTGCACGTCCTCGACGTCGTTCGCATACCGGAGCGATGAGGGACTGCCATTCGAGATGCGTGGCACGAACTATCCGAACTTTGCCATGAACGTCGGGCACCAGAGCGCATACGCTGGATTGGTTGCCGGCGCACACCTTTCCCACAAGGATGCGTGGGTGCTCTCACCACTGATCAAGGTAGCGTTCGCGGATCGAGACCTGCCGTTCGACTGGGGCTACACGACGAGAGAGTTCGGAAGAGGCGCGCTTCGTGAGTTCAAGCCTGCTGGCGAGAGAGATCTCATCATACCGTAGACACAAACATCAAACTTTTTCCCAAAAAGTTTGATCAAAAAAATCAAGGGAAAAACCAAAACCCAAAACAAAACAGGAAAAAAGTTGGAGGGGATTTTTTTCCCTCTTCTTTATTTTATTTTTGTTTGATTGCATTTTATTCATTTCATGAGATTTGGCAGGCAGATGGAAAAATGTCGAAGATAAATAAACTGGTGATTATTGGATGTGCGGGGATGGGAGGCCCAGCAGCGATGATGACAAAGAGGATGGACCCTACAGTGGATGTGACTGTAATCAGAGAGGAGGAGCATTTCTTGACGAGATGTGCAGTTCCTTTTATCGCGGTTGAGCACGCAACGGTGGCAGCTTCGGTCAAGGATGACGGAATGTTTCATGCCGCTGGCGTGAAATTAGTGAATGTGCCCGCGACGAGCATTAACAGGAAAGAAAAGACCGTTACTACCGCTGATGGTGCGGTTTATCCATACAATAAACTTATTCTGGCCACCGGCGGTAAAGCTATCATTCCACCAATTCCCGGTGTGGACCTCGCAGGCGTGTTCACGGTCCGCTGGAGTAGCGATGCGGTAACCATACGAAACTGGCTAAAAGAGAAAAAAGTAAGAACTGCAGTTGTTTACGGTGCAGGAGCGGTTGGATTGGAGATGGCTTCACTCATCGCACAGAAAGGGGTAAAAGTGACGATTGTCGTCAGGTCATATATTGGGAGGACGGTGGGTCTCGATGCCGATATGAGCAGTGAACTGGAGAAACATTTCGAGGAGAAAGGAGTTGTTATCCGGTCGAGAGCAGTAATAAGGAAGATTCTCGGTGAAAAGGAAGTAGAAGCGGTTGAATTATCCCCGGGTGAGAAGATCGACGCGGACATGGTCATTTTAGCCTTAGGTGTGCGTCCACGCGCCGAACTTGCCGAAGCAGCAGGACTCGAAATGGGAGAATATGGCGTGCAGGTGAACGAATATCTTCAGACCTCTGATCCCGATATTTATGCGGGTGGCGACCTGATTGAGTATGAAAGCGAAATTACCAGAAAGCCTATTCTCGGACAGATACGACCAAATGCGGTTATCGGTGGCAGAATTGCGGCAAAAAACGTCTTGGGCTATGAACTAAAAATCCCCCGATTGTTGAACAGTTTCGCAGCCAAATTGTTCGATAAGTCAATCGCTTCGGTTGGAATAACAGAAGCTATAGCGAAAGAGGAAGGGCTTGATGTCTTCGTTGCAAAGAAGAGTGCAAAGAGCAAGCATGTGATGATCGAAGGTGGAAAACCGTACACCGTGAAGTTGCTCTTCGATAGGACTACCAAAAAAGTCATCGGGGCACAGATCATCGCGGATGACGAACGTTCCGTCAGGTATATTGACATGATCGCACTCGCCATAAGAAACGGATGGACTGCTTTGGATTTGACAACGCTGAGATGCGCAGGTCAACCAGAATTATCTCCAGAGCCGAGTGCAGAACCCGTAGCGTTAGCCGCGGAAGACGCATTTAAAGAGCTCTATCCCCTGCCATAGTCATAGTCTGACTATGTGAAGGCATCTTTGAAAACTCCTCGATCTCTCTCGATCGCTTTCTATTCACTATACTATTATACACGAAATCGTCTTTATTTTTTTTTCGTCCGAAAATCCTATAATTCTGAGAATGCTTGTGAGATTAAAGAGTGGTGCAATATTCTGTTCTTCATCACGAGAGGGAATCCCTGCATAAGTATTTTCTGCCTCAGCGAGGGCTTGACATCCTGAAGCGGAACCAAATCAACGGGTACGCGTACCGCAAGGTCTATTTGAGCGTTTAAAAGTAAATTTTATCTGAGCCCATCTCTCTCCTCCACCAACGGTCTTTAAGAACTCTTCAACCAACGCACCTGAAGTTCTCCTTAACCGAAGAATAAACCTTGAAGTCGTCTACCTCCCAATATCTGTGGACGAGCAAGTTTCTCATCCTTATTATTTTAATTAAATTATTAAAAAGCAGAAATGTTTAAATAGCAAAAGTTTTGTATTAAACTATAGAAGGAGGGATGCGAAATGGGGAGGCGTTGGGAAGACTTTATAGCAGCGGTTTATTCTAAGATTTTACCTCTGATCGCGTTCATTGTTGTGATAGTCGGAGTAATTGGTGGTCTTTTTCAGGGTGTATTTTTAAGAATAGAAGTAGCAGGCGTAGGGGAAGCTCTCCAGTTAATCGCTTATATCTCCCTTTTTACTTTAGTCGTTGTAGCCCTCTTTGCTTTTTATCAGGTAGCGCTTAGTAAAGACATAAAGGACTTATTGAATGAAAGACTCCCAATTAAGCCCTTACAGGGCTTGCAGGTAAGCCCCTCCGGGGCTTGCGGGGGCACGGGCGGAGCCCGTGATGGGGCTGAGCCCCACGGAAGCAATCCGAAAGAAGAGGGAAAGAAGGAGGAGAGAATAGAAACGAGTGGTGCTGGAGCCTTGGGTGGTATGGTTGTGGGAGGAGCACTCGGATTGCCTTTTGGTCCTGCCGGTGTCGTTATTGGAGGCATCATAGGGGCACTTTTAGGGAATCAACTAGAATATGAAAGTAAAAGAGCGGGAAGAGAAAGAAAAAAGGAATAAAACCCATTTCACTCAACGAAGATAATAGCGATTTGTTCTTGTCCTGTGATTTGCCTGAAGTCTTCATCTAAGGTTAAAAACTGGTTACAATTCAGGTAAACTATATCCCTGCTTCATCCACTATCTCCGCAATCTCCTCCTTTGAGGCCTCCCCAACAATTCTCTTAGCCCGAGATGAAATCTCGTCAAGCGCATCGAAATCTTCTAAGAATACCATGAGTTTGGTACCTTCAGAAATGTTTACTTCCTTAGTGGGTTTGAAAATACCTTTCTCGTATTTGTATAGCTGGACAATAAATCCCAATGTCAAATACTACCAAATCCCAAGTAAATCCCAATTTCCAAATAAACCTTTTTGCAAGCAAAAAGCTTTACCAAAAAAT
>JACUTR010000015.1 GCA_014859735.1 Candidatus Methanophagales archaeon
CGCCCGGTAATTGACTTGAAGTGTTAAGTTGAAAATGAATTGGGGGACAGCCTCACAAGAAGTAAAAAACAAACGTCGCCGAATCTATCCGGGTGAGTGAAAACATCGTGAGTGTACGAGTTTAACCGGGCATACCTTCTTCCACTACCTGCAAAGCTGATGAGCGTGGATAAGATCCGTTAGAATCTTTTTAGCCCTCGGTCCACGAAGAAGGGTATGCAACGCAGAACCATAGGATAGGGAAAACTTTAAAGCTACAAGGAAAAGATCTATAAGAAGGCGAGAAATAAATCGAACTAAGTAGGAGGTGATAACATGACAAAAGAGAAAATTATTGAGTTACTGAACCACGCGCTTGAATTGGAACACGGTGCGTATGTGCAGTACCTGAGCCACGCGGAAATTGTTGAGGGGATAAATGCAGAGCCAATCATAGCGCGGCTGAAAGAGATTGCGGACGATGAGAAGAAGCATCAGGATGAGTTCAGAACACTTATTGGGGCTCTTGGCGGTGTGCCGAGCATGAAGATCGCAGAGACCCATCCGGCGAAGAGCATCGAGGAGATTCTTGAAGTGAATCTGAAGGACGAGAAAGTAGCGGTCGATACCTATCGGAAAATCCTCGACGCGCTCAAGCAAGAAAAAGGCCCGGGATACTACGACCACCTGCTCGAACACGAGGTAAGACACATCTTGATGGAAGAGCAGGAACACATCACTGAGCTCGAGCTCTTGCAGGGAACCCAGGGAAGCAGCTACTAAACAGAAAATATGACATAACTTCATCCAACTTATACTTTTTTTTCTTTTTCCCTACGCTCCATTTGGTTCTATTTCATTCAGACCAAACTCTCTGCAGAAAGTAAATCGCTATAAAGAGCGTTCAGCCAAAAAATTCGTTTATTTGCCCGTATTTTGGGAGACGCGGTGCTATCGATCGGTATCAACGCAAAGGAAGATTGCTGAGTGGTAGTTGGAGAGGGGGCAAAAAATTTTTAAACGATTGCACTGAAAAAGTATATTGCTGGTAGGAGATGATAAAAATGGAAAAAGAGCTTGACGAGAAAAAAGTAGAGGAGGTACATCTACCATTGCTCGGGGAACCTGCCCCGGATTTTGAAGCGGATACTACCTTTGGTAAACTGCGATTGAAGGATTTCAGCGGGAAATGGTTGGTTCTCTTCTCACATCCAGCCGATTTCACACCGGTCTGTACAACTGAGTTCATCGCGAACTGGAGACCGGGCGATGAAGTTGTCGTTCCGCCACCGAAGACCCAGGAGATGGCAGAAAAGAGAATGAAGGAAGGATATACGTGCGTCGATTGGTATCTGTGCAAGAAGAAACTTTAACTCTTTTTCTTTTTTCCTTTTTTATGGTGAAAAAATGGAATCAATGATGGCACCCGCAGGGTGTAAAATACTGGATATAAAAGATTTGACGGTCGAGGTCGAGGGAAAGGAAATTATAACGGATTTGAACCTCTGTATCGAACGTGGCGAGGTGCACGTTTTATTTGGCCCGAATGGCTGTGGGAAGACCACGCTCTTGATGACGATACTCGGTTTTCCCGCTTATAAGGTAAAAAAAGGGAGGATATTGTTTAAGGATGTGGATATAACTGATCTTCCAACCAACGAACGGGTGAAACAGGGAATGGGCATGTCGTTCCAGCACCCGCCTGAGATCAGGGGTGTAAAGCTCGGTGATATGGTAAATATCGCGATGGGAAGAAAGGAGGGAAAAATCGACGAGCGCGTGGTAGAGCTTGGCAAAATGCTTAATATCCCGGTTGAATTTCTGAACCGTGATGTGAACCTTGGATTTTCAGGTGGAGAGGTCAAACGATCGGAGATACTCCAGCTTCTTGCGCAAACCCCGGACTTCCTCATGTTTGACGAACCTGATTCGGGCGTGGACGTCGAGAATATCGAGCTCATCGGCGACCTCATGAATGAGCTGCTGGGTAGGGAGAAGATACCGAGTAAAAGAGAGCGATCGGGGCTTATCATTACGCACAGCGGGTTTATAATGCGTTACATAAAGCCAGACCGTGCACATGTGATGCTCAACGGACGAATAGCATGCTCAGGGATACCTGACGAAGTAGCACGGCATATAATTGAAGAAGGATTCGAGCGATGTGTCAAGGTATGTGGTGAGAAGGTGTGTGCTGAATGAGCCAAGAGATAAGTGAGCGTGCGCAGCGTGCGAAGGCCAAAAAAGCTCTGTTAGGAGAGGATGTGGACATTGAACGATATACTACCGAGACGAATGAATATGGCCCCCTCACCTCACTGGGCGAAATATCCAAAGAATATGAGCAGGATCTACTCAATGCCGGTATTGAGCCAACGGAGAAGGAAAGGTCTGGTTCGTTTTTACAGCGAGATCGTTCCGTGATCTTTTCACGGGTTAAATACCCTGGTTTGGAGCTAATGAGCACAACAGAAGCGATAAAGAAGTATGATTGGCTCAAAGATTATCTGTGGAAGCTCATTCCCGTCGATATGGATAAATATACCGCTGAGGTCGAATTGGCGCCGAGCCATGGCTATTTTATCAGGGCTGAAGCGGGCTCAAAGGTGACCATGCCGGTGCAGTCCTGTCTGTTCATCACCTCTGAGAAGATCAGGCAGAATGTGCATAATATCGCAATTGCCGAGGAGAACTCGGAACTCCATATCATAACCGGCTGTTCGGTCTCCCATACAGTCAATTCGGCGCTCCATCTTGGCATTTCAGAATTTTATGTTAAAAAGGGTGCGAAGATCACCTTTACCATGGTTCACAACTGGAGCGGTGGTATGGAGGTCAGACCGAGAAGTGCCGTAGCGATTGAGGACGATGGCGTCTTTATCAGCAACTATATCCTGGTGACGCCGGTGAAATCGCTTCAGATGTTCCCCACCATGTATTGCAGGGGAAGAAATGCACGGGCAACCTCTCAGTCAATTGTGTATGCTCTTGATAATGCGAGAATCGATCTGGGTTCGAGGGCGGTACTTCAAGGCGAAGGAAGCAGGGCGGAGATCATATCGAGGGTGATCGCTACTGATAATGCAAAGGTAATCGCACGTGGTGATCTCATTGGAGCAGCTAAACATGTAAAAGGGCATCTCGAGTGCCGAGGATTGATGCTTTCTGATACCGCTGAAGTAGAGTCGATTCCAGAGCTCAAAGCGACACGTAGAGACCTCGACCTTTCGCATGAAGCGGCAGTTGGAAAGATCGCAGAAGAGGAGATCCAGTACCTCATGTCACGGGGCTTGAGCGAGGAGGAAGCAACGTCAGTGATCATTCGAGGGTTTTTGAATGTGGACATCACCGGACTACCCGATGCGCTTGCGAACGAGACAAAGAGGATGTTTGATATGAGTTTGAAGAAGGTAATGTAAAAAGAGTGAGGGGAAAAATCATGGAGGAAAGGCTGAAGGCGCTTGAGATCGCCATGAAACTTGAGGAAGATGGAAAGAAGTTTTACCTCGAGGTGCGGTTCTTTGTTGCACTCGCGCACGAGGAGCGAGGACATTATCTCAGCCTCTGGGATTATCGCGAGTATCTGAAGGACCCTGCAGGCTGGTTTGGGATGAAAGAGGGATTCAGGTTGGATGCAGGCTGAACGCAGGCAGATGGTCAAAGTGTTCGGCATCTCAGGGAGTCCACGGATAGCTGCGACCGATTGGATAGTTCGAGAAGCGTTACGGTACGCCGAGGAGCGATGGAATGCTGAGACCCGGTACTTCTTTGTTCGGGGCAAGAAACTCAACTTCTGCCTGCACTGCGACCACTGCATCAAAGAAGGAAGCTGTGTTCACGACGATGCAATGCAAGAGGTCTATGCAGGATTTGAATGGGCAGATGCAGTCTTGATTGGAACGCCCGTTTATCAGGGAACCCTCAGCGGTCAGGCAAAAGTTCTCCTTGATCGCATGAGAGCATTTGCGGCAAGCAATCCTCATGGACTCAGGGGCAAAGTCGGGGGAGCGATTGCGGATGGCGGAGATCGTATAGGTGGGCAAGAGCTTGCAATCCGGGCTATAACCGACTTTTATGTGATCAATGAGATGATTCCTGTGGGTGGAGGGGCATTCGGTGCAAACCTCGGAGCTACCTTCTGGTCGAAGGATAAAGGTGCTGCAGGTGTTGAGGAGGATAAAGAAGGCTTGAAGAGCCTTTATAAGACGGTGAATAGACTTATTGAGGTGTGTCTTCTGGTGCAGGGAGGCAAAAAAAAAAGAGCAGATGAGTGTGAATAAGAGGATAGCATGGGGGATTACCGGATCGGGGGATTATATAACTGAGTCTGTTGCTCTGATGAAGGAACTCACCACGAAGTACAACCTGGAGGTCGATGTCTTTCTCTCCAGGGAGGCAGAGGTCGTTTTAAGGTTCTACAAGCTTTTGAATGACGTTAAAGCGAGTTTTTCAAAGGTAAGTACAGAAAAAGGACCAAATGCACCTTTCCTCTCAGGAAAACTCCAGGTAGGTGCATACCAGTTATTCTTAATCGCACCCGCTACGGCAAATACCGTAGCGAAGATAGCATACTGCATCGCGGATTCCCTCATTACCAATTCAGCAGCACAAGCCATGAAGGCGGACGTGCCCGTGTATATCTTTCCCGTTGATCAGAAAGTGGGCGAGGTAATAACAAAGCTTCCGAACGGCAGGGACTTGAAGTTACGAATTCGGAAGGAGGATGTGGAGAACGTCGAGAAGTTGCGAAGGATGCAGGGTATCACCGTCTTGAGCCATCTTGATGAGATCGAAGAGGTGGTGAGGAAGATTGAATAGAAGATCCTCTGAGTGGATGGAATAAAAAAGTGTGCTTATTTTATTCCGCACCGCTACTTCAAGGTGCTGGAATGTCGAGGTATCCCCTATGGCCGCTTCTGGTACCTTTTCCAACTTTTGCTAAAGAAAAACGAAAGTTATTAATCTCTTTTCCATAAAAATAATAGGAGGTAAAAAGGAAGAACATGAAAAAAGTAAAATTTTATCCTGTAAAAGGCTATATAGACTTTCAAAGGAATGCAATCTCCAACATTGAAAGTTTTTGGGAGAAAGAAGCATCAAAATTAGAGTGGTTTAAACATTGGGATAAGGTTCTCGAGTGGGAAGAGCCATTTGCAAAATGGTTCGTTGGTGGTATGCTCAATGCATCTTACCTATGCGTGGATAAACATTTATACTCCTGGCATAAGAATAAGGTGGCTTTATATTGGGAAGACGAAGAAGGGAATACAAAGGCTTTCAGCTATTTTCAACTCTACCGGGAAGTAAATAGGTTTGCTTCCATGCTGAAGAACCTTGGAGTAAAAAAGGGAGAGAGTGTGGTTTTATACTTACCCATGATTCCAGAATTACCGATTGCAATGCTTGCCACTGCAAGAATAGGTGCTATCCATACCGTTGTATTTTCAGGGTTCAGCAGCAAAGCTCTTGCAGATAGAATTAATGACACATCAGCAGAGGTTCTGATAACCGCAGACCTTGGAAGAAGAAGAGGAAAATTCATACCACTTAAGGAGATAGTTGACGAAGCCCTGAAGGTTGCTCCTACCATAAAGAAAGTAGTTGTGATAAAAAGAACGAGAGAAGATATAACTATAGAAGAGGGTAGAGACTTTCTCTATCATGAATTAATAAAGGATGCCGAAGATTATGTCGAACCTAAGCCTTTGGAGTCCAACCATCCATTATATATCCTCTACACATCTGGAACCACAGGTAAGCCTAAAGGAGTCGTGCACTCCACCGGAGGATATTTGGTCTACAATTATGCCACATATAAATGGGTATTTAATATCTCTGCGGAGTCCATCTATTGGTGCACGGCAGATGTAGGCTGGGTAACAGGGCATTCATCAATAGTTTATGCGCCTTTACTTCATGGCGCCACAGTGCTTATGTATGAAGGAACTCCGGATTATCCAGACCCTGGTGTATGGTGGAGGATAATAGAGAAGTATGGAGTTACAATCTTTTATACGAGTCCCACTGCAATTAGGATGTTCATGCGTTATGGGGAGAAATGGGTAAAGAAGTATGATTTGAGCAGTTTAAAAATTTTGGGCTCTGTTGGTGAACCTATAAACCCGGAGGTATGGGAATGGTATTACAAGCATATAGGAGGAGAGAGGTGTCCGATAGTGGATACATGGTGGCAGACAGAAACAGGAGGGATAATGATCTCACCCGCTCCCGGCTTAGAACTCATACCTCTTAAGCCAGGCTCTGCAACACTACCTTTACCGGGTATAGATGCCGAGGTAGTAGACGAGGAAGGCAATCCGGTAGGTGCGGGAATAAAAGGCTATTTGGTAATCAGAAACCCCTGGCCAGGTATGCTGATGGGGCTTTACGGGGATCCCGAAAGATACAAGGAGGTATACTGGTCGAGATTTCAAGGCACGTATTATACCGGTGACTATGCGATGAAGGACGAAGAGGGCTATTTCTGGTTATTTGGTAGAGCTGACGAGGTAATAAAAGTGGCAGGGCACAGGTTAGGCACTGCGGAGATCGAGAGTAGTGCTGTATCAGCTCCGTTCGTGGCTGAAGCTGCTGTGATAGGCAAACCTGACCCGATAAAAGGGGAGGCTATCGTGGTATTTGCGATATTAAAGGAAGGGTATAAGCCTGAAGATAACCTGAAGAAAGAAATAATCAACCATGTTCGTGAGCAAATAGGACCCATTGCTACACCTGAGGAGGTTCATTTCGTGGCTAAACTCCCAAAGACGAGGTCAGGCAAGATAATGAGGCGTTTATTGAAGGCGGTAATAATGGATAAGCCTATTGGTGATATCACAACGCTTGAAGACGAAGCTTCGATAGAGGAAGTGAAGAGTGTTTACGAAGAATTTAAGCAGATGATGAAGGAGGTATGAAGAGTATTAAGCCCATGCTCCATCTCTTTGAGGAATCGGGCTTTAATATTGAGAAGAGAGGGGCGGAAGGTATGTATGAACTGAAGATGATCTTCAGGCGGGGATGATGAGAGTCAAGCGGGATAGCAACGTACACCGGGTACGCAGATATGATTTTAAGCACCGTATTAGGAATAATCGTCGATAAACCGGTAAATCAAAAGTTACCAGGATGGATAAAGAGATGGTGTTTTTTTATATAGGAGTAGCTTCTTATTTTGAACAAGATTTCCGAAAGCGGAAATCTGCGAAGAAACGAGGTGAATAAAAATGTATGGAAATCGAGGGCGCAGGTTTGACAGGCAGCCACAAGAAATGCACACCGTAATTTGTGCAGATTGCGGAAAAGAGGCACAAGTCCCCTTTAAACCCGATGGCAGCAGACCTGTTTATTGCCCTGAATGCTACCAAAAGCATCGTAGAAGGTAATTTTGAGAGGACGATTTTAGTATTAATCGATCGCGTACTCTCATTTGTTATTTTTTTTTACCTTGCTCAATAAAATAGGGCTCTAAAACTAATAATTGGAATCACTTTTGAAAGAGGTCATTTGCCGGCGCATGAGTGATTTAAAAGGAGTAAATTAATCGACCGATTAGAGCGTTGTGCTTATAACCTTTATATAGTAGTAATTAGAAAAGAATAAAATAGTGAGGTAAATAAGAGAGAGGTTTAGACTTTTTTCTTGAATAAAATATGGAATATTTTAGGGAATTGGGTATTATTGAGCCTATTTTGAAATCAATAGAAGAAGAGAAGTTTGAAAGACCAACAGAGATACAAGAGAGATCGATTCCGTTAATTCTTGCGGGACTGGATGTTATAGCGGAGGCTGCAACAGGTTCTGGGAAGACGCTTGCATTTGCTGCGGGCATTATACAAAAATCCAAGAAGGGAACTGGAATTCAGGCGCTGGTTTTAACGCCAACGAGAGAACTCGCACAGCAAGTTGCAACAGCGCTCACGGATTTTACAAAATACAAGCCGTTAAAGGTTGTTGCTATCTTCGGTGGGATGTCAATTAATCCCCAAATTGCGCAGTTAAGGACAGCGGATGTCGTAATCGGAACCCCGGGCAGAATACTAGACCATATTGGGCGGAGGACGCTTGATTTAAGCACGGTAACCACACTGGTCTTGGATGAAGCGGACCGGATGTTGGATATGGGATTTATCGATGATGTTGAGAGAATAATACGCGAATGTCCTCGAACCAGGCAGACGCTCCTGTTTTCAGCGACCATTTCAAGAGAGGTAGCGCATCTTGCTCGGAGATACATGAAAGAGCCTATTAACGTTTCTGCAGAAGCGTATGTGGACCCGACGAAATTAACGCAGTTTTACTATGATGTTCCTGATAATTTGAAATTTTCTTTGTTAGTCCATTTATTGAGCCACGAAAAAGCAGGGCTTGTCATGGTCTTCTGCAATACACGGGAAAATACCGACTTTGTTGCAAACAACCTCAAAGCAGCAGGAATAGATGCCCTGGCCATTCATGGAGGACTTACACAGGAACGAAGAAACCGGGTAATGGATCAATTTCATTCCCGGAACGTCTATATCCTTGTCTGCACGGATGTCGCAGCACGAGGACTTGATATTCCCGATGTTTCGTATATTTATAATTACGATATTCCCAAATACAGCAAGGATTATATTCATCGAATAGGAAGAACCGCACGGGCGGGAAAAGAAGGAATAGCAATTAATATCCTTTCAAGCAGCGATTATGATAGTTTTAGACGAGTAATGAGAAACAATGAGGTAACCATAACTGAGGAAAGAATGCCTGAGGTAAAGAAGGTGAGAATAGGATGGAAGGAACGCCCAAAACCATTGAGACCCAGCCATAGACTTTATAGAAGCTAAATTACAGATGCACCGAATCTGCTGATTTGCTAAATCAGGGGATTTCTATAAGATTGGACGAGATATTTGCGAAGGTTTATATCATCTGACGTTATAATGAGTAGTGGGGAGAGTTGTCATAATGTTCGAGACAGATGATCCTTTAGTACGGGAATATTTCAGGAAGATGATAGGGGAAGAGGGGCTGAGGATAATGGAAAATGTCCCCGAGGGGGAAATAACCGATAGGGAGATTGCAACGCTCAACGATATCAAACCCACTTCGGTAAGAAAGGTTCTGTACAAGTTATATGAGAGCAGGATAGCCGAATACCGGACTGAACGTGATGATGATAGCGGCTGGATTACCTATTGGTGGAGCTTCAATCGCGATAATGTCAAGAAAATGATGGATAAAGAAGTGGATGACGAGTTAACGGGATTACGAACGAAACTCGAATACGAAAGAAGCGGTGAGTTTTACCAGTGCCGCTGTCGATGTGTTTTATTCGAAGAAGCAGCAGAGAAGGACTTCTGGTGTGAGGAATGCGAATCACATTTTGAATATTTAGATAACGGGGCTTTAATAAAAGAGTTAGAGGAGCTGATAGAAGAGAGAGAGGGAGAAACGAAGGTGGAGGGCTTGATTAAGGGCGACGGAGAGAGAAGAATCGAAGGAAGCTAAGCAAACGGCTTATCTAAAGCGTAAGTAATTTTTCCATAGGTAAATAGAATCTCATTGCTTCTGATTATTATTTTTCTACGTTCGGATCTACGGTTAATTAATACCGCACAGATTATTCCCTTTCCCCGGTGCAGGTTCTTATTTATTTGAAGATTGAAAAGCGGAACGTTTTTCGAGCTCTTCTTGACTTTGTCTTCTCAATGATCTCGGTATTCTACGCAGTAAGTGGGCAATATGCTGCTGCACTTTAGGCTTATTCCAGCCGTGATCGAGTCTGAGATACCCCTCTCTTCCTGATCAGGTGGTCGCATACCATTGACCACTGTAAGAAGATCTGTTTCACATCGTAATCTTCTCTGCCTCCTCCACGGTGTAGTCCTCGTGCACGATCTTCGAGATCTTCCTGACAAGCAGCGTCGGGTTCTCCGCCTGGAAGACGTTCCGCCCGATAGAAACACCACCGCACCCAACCTGTATCGCATCGCAGATCATCTCGAATAACTCGTGCTCTGAGCCCATCTTCGGGCCGCCCGCTATCACCACGGGGATCTGGCATCCTCTTACCACTTCCTTGAAGGTCTCGGGAGAGCCGGTGTAGTTGGTCTTGATGATATCAACGCCGAGTTCAGACCCAACTCGTGCAGCATGCTTGACGTACTCAACCTCATGCTCCGACTTCACCTTTGGCCCGCGTGGGTACATCATTGCCAGAAGCGGCATGCCCCACTGATCACACACTCTCGCTACCCACCCGAGGTCAGCCAGCATTTCCGCCTCGTCATCAGCTCCAATATTCACGTGGATGCTCACTGCATCAGCTCCAATCCTGATCGCATCCTCAACCGTGGTCACGAGAACTTTGTGGTTCGGATCAGGCCCAAGAGTGGTGCTGGCCGATAAATGGATGATGAGACCTATATCTTTCCCGTAGCCACGGTGACCATAGAGAGGGAGCCCCATATGGCCCAGAACTGCGTTTGCACCGCCTTCAGCCACTTTGTCCACCGTCTCACGGAGATCGATCAGCCCTGGAATTGGGCCTACCGTTACCCCGTGATCCATGGGCACGATGACCGTTCTGCGAGTCCTCCGATCGACGATTCGCTCCATCCTAATTGACTTTCCTATTCTGCTCATGGTTTAAAAATAACGAGAAGAAGGATTTAAAGTCGATGGTTAATTTGCCGGGATCTGTGGCTTTACCGAGAGCGTGTCACACCCACCCGTTTACAGTGCTCTGTAATCGGGCAGATGCTGCACCTGGGGCTTATCGGCGTGCATATGGTTTGACCATGCATGACGAGCAGGCCATTAAAGATTATCCAGTACTTTTGGGCGAGTGTTTCTCGTAACGCGAACTCTGTCTGATACGGCGTTTTGGTCGCTACGAGACCCAAACGATTGGATAGCCGGTGGACATGGGTATCAACCGCAACACCTGGTTTCTTATACCCCATCGTGACAACGATATTCGCGGTCTTTCGACCGACACCCTTGAGTTTCAAGAGCTCATCAAGCTCGTCGGGGACGCGTGAATCGTACTTCTCGAGGAGTCCACGAGAAATCTCGATGATTTGCTCAGCCTTTCGATGGTAAAAGCCAACCGGATAGATTGCGGCCTCTATCTCCTCTTTTTTGAGCTTCACCAGCTCCTCAGGGGTCTTTGCACGTTCAAATAACCGCTTTGTGGCTTTTGCCGTCACGTCATCCTTAGTCCTCAGGCTCAAAAGACAGGAGATCAAGACTTTGAACGGGTCTTTCGCGTTTGAAACATCCATCAATGCTGATGTCTTGTCGTAATACCGTTCCTTGAGGATCTGTATGACCTTGTCAATATCTGTCGGCACGTTCACTCAGCCTCTCGTTATGCACATCTTCTAAATTTTTCGACGTGGTAGGTTAAATTGTTTTTCAATCTCCTTCCGTTTTTTTCACTCCTAAGAGCTAAGAAATGAGGAAAAAGAGGCTTAAATGAGGTTCTACAGGACGGTGGGAAAAGTCTTTTATACTCTGAAATTCGAACTCTTAGAATACAGGAGGTGATAAGTATGGAACTCACTAAGTTTTACTCCTTGCCAAAACTGCCGTATGGATACAAGGATTTAGAGCCCCAGATATCTGAAGAGCAATTAACGATACACCATGAGAAGCATCATCAAGCATATGTTACGGGCGCCAACGCGATCCTTGAGAAGCTTGATAAAGCACGGAAAGAGGGTGCTGAGCTGGATATGAAAGCTACGTTAAAGGAACTCTCATTCAATATAGGGGGGCATCTGCTCCACTCGTTGTTCTGGCCTAACCTGGCACCGGCGGGCAAAGGTGGTGGAAGACCAGGCGGCACTTTAGCTGATGGTATAGAGGAGGAGTTTGGGAGTTTTGAACGGTTTAAAAAGGAATTCACTCAGGCTGCGGCGAGCGTCGAAGGCTCTGGATGGGCAGCACTAACCGTCTGCAAGCAGACCAAAAGACCGATAATCATGCAGATCGAGAAGCACAACGTCAACCTGTATCCAACGTTCGAGATTTTAATGGATCTCGACGTCTGGGAGCATGCATATTACCTCGATTACAAGAACGCGCGGCCCAAATTCGTCGAGGCTTTCTGGAACATCGTTAACTGGGACGAGGTCAGCAAACGGCTTGAAGAAGTTTTAAAATAGGCGGCTAACTAAAAGGAGTAGCAAGCAAGGACCCCGAGAAGGGGGAGGATAAGGAATTTAAGTACCCGGCTGCTCGCAACGCAAGGAGGAGAGGTCATTCATATATCCCTATAAGGGGTCATGTCGCAGCCGGTACACGGTAGGCACATGGTCTGCGAGACATCCACACGGAGACCATACTTAGCCAGTAGCTCGCGTGTCATCTTTGCGAGTTTAAGCAATCGTTCAGCGGTCGGTCTTGTTGCTGTAATCTCACCTTTACGGAGTGGTGGTATGGTTATTGGACGGAGAATGGGTATGACACCCATCGTTGCCAGATATTCTACACCTTCGCGCACACAATCGTCAGTCTCACCGAGTCCAATGATAAAGTTTGAGAATACCCTGTTCTTGCCAAACACCCGTACCGCATCACGTAACGATTCTACTATAAAGTCGAGTGAGAGCCCTTTACGCCCTTTACATACCCGCTCGAATATCGCTCGATCCATCGTTTCAACATTGTATTTCACCTCAGCCACCCCTGCTTCTTTCAGCCGCTGTGATGAGTCTTTCGTCGGATGTACCGAGACGCCAATAGGCACATTGTATTTTTTTAACGCCTTTACCGCTTCAATAACACGGTCAATCTCATCTTCAGGCGATTGTGCTATTCCGGATGTCAGTGCGATCGCCTTTAACCCGCCGGTTTTCCGTGCAGTTTCAACCATTGCAACGACCTCTTCTAAGGTCTTGATTTTACCCGGTAACTTCGGCACTGAGCAGAATTTACAATCATAAATGCACCGTTCACTCAGCGTGATGTACGCCTGCCCCGGACAATGTGCGAGTATCTGCTCAAGTTCTCCTCGTACCAGTTTTTTGTTCTCTTTCAAGATGACAAAATCACTGTTTTCCTTTACCATCTTGAGTGGCGAGTCCTTCTTGATCTCCAAGCGTACGCGATGACCACCGGATGTAAAGAAGATTGATTTGAGCCCGGTACCGGGACCTGCGGAAGAAGTGGAGATTCTTGAGAGCAATGCTTCATCGACATCCACGCTCCCTATTGCAACCAGTTCCGCTTTGAGCTCCGCATTCAGTTCGGTCATTTCATCACTCGTGTAAAAACATCTTGCTCATATTGGTTTTTTATATAAGCACCTTTCTTTACCTCTTACTTCGGTCATTTGTGATACGATTAGAAAAGAGGAGGGAGTATCCTAAATCTTCATCCCAAACAAATCTGCCGCACTCTTCCACAGCAGATTATCCAGCACCTCAGGCTTATACGAAAATCTCCTGAACTCCTCCAGACTCTGCTTCAAAGGTCTTACCGGATACGACGAGGCATAGAGCACCCGATCACCCAGGTAGTAGTTGGCGGCATCTACCCAATCCTGAGCGCCGGGAAACCCAGGAATGAACTGGAAGAAGTCAGGCAATACCCAGAGGTTACCTAAAGCCGCGTTCGCAATCATGACACCGAGCATCTCGTGGGTAAAGGGAAATGCACCGTGAACCACGACTATCTTCAATGTCGGGAAGTCGTTAGCGACACGTTGGATGCGGAACGGCTCTGCGTACGAGATATCAGGCCCCTGCATGAGACTGCAGGTGAGATACAGCACACCACCGAGTTCCGCACATCGCTTATAAATAGGATAAATACGCTTGTCGTCCACGTAGAGTGGGGGAACGCACCACCCGGGATCTAAAGCAATCCCTTTAAACCCCATACCCTTAACGGTACGTTCTATCTCTTCTAAGGCGAATACCACATCGCTCCCGTTAATGCCCGCGAGAGCAACAGGAAATCGGTCAGGGTATTTGTCACGTAGTTCGGCTATCTCGTCGTTTGAGACAATGCGATGCCCCGCTTGCCTGCCCACCAGTATTGCCTTATCAACGCCAGCTTCATCCATCTCCTCCATGAATAACAAGAACGATTTCTGGACTATTGACTGCGGACGTTCATATCCACTTATAAGCGGACTGCGTTTGACTGATGGACGAGCTCCGGGTGCTGACGCAAGCACCTGTTGAAAACTCTTATACGGTGGCCGCACACGGGCATCAATTATCATTCATCTCCCTCTGTTGAATCGAACTCCGATTGTAGATCAAGGGCAAATGAGCAGCATCTATCTCCATGCGCGATACAGCTCTTTAACGCAACGTTCGAATTGAGTAAGCTACTGATGAACTTCAGATCAAACTCACACACAAGATCACCAAACTCCATGGCGATATCATAGATGAGGCAATTGTACTCTCTTATCAGTATATGACCGTTCTCTCTCTTCATCTCCGCAAATGCCCCTAATTCGTTCAATATTTCGACCATGGACTCTACATCTCCATCCTCTCTCACTCTCTCTCGGTAATACGATGCCTGTTGCGTCCCTAATCGTTCCATCAATGATCGCACTCGTTCCGGCCCTTCCCGCTCGATCATATCCTTGATAGTCCACTTAAAGAAATCAGAATAAGCCTTTGGGAATAATCCTTCTGCCTTTTCGGAGAGCGAATAAATGACTTTTGGTCTGCCCAATTTCTCCTTAACTGAGGTTCTCTTTATCAGTCCATCTCTCTCCAGAATAGACAAGTGCTGCCTCGTTGCTGTTGGGGAAATTCCCAATTCTGGACTCAATTCGTCAACAGAAGAATCCCTTCGTTTTAACAAGTTAAGAATATCGGATCGCGGATCTTCTGGTTGCATAATCAGTAGAAGAGAAAGAGAAGTATATAAATTTTCCTGTTTTCTCCAGTGAAAAGTTTTTATATTTTAAAAAGTAAAATAATAATATAATGTAAAAAGTAATGACGAAAGACATGATCTATCTCAAAGATTTTCCGCCCTTTGTTAGGTTCGAACTTGAGGACCATTTTCGGGGGAAAATCTTCTCGGAGTTCGTGAAGAGAGTGAGCGAGGCTGAAGTAGCTCTCTATCCGGAGACGTTCTGGAGATCCACCGAAGAAGAATTTGACAGATCACGATACGAGTTGATCTTTGGTACCCTACGTGGACGGATATTAAAAACACTCGAAAAAGGTCCATTAAAAGCCAAGGAGCTACTGGAAAGAAATCCTGACATCTCACCCTACTCCATTTACCATGCCCTCCTCAAATTAGAGAAGCACGAGCTCATACACCGAAAAGACGCAGAATGGGAGATCACAAGAGAGTATTTCGATCATCTTCGAGTTCCCGATCTTGCGAAAATAATCGACTTGAGACACCCAGGAGAGAGAAGAAAGAACGCGTTAGCCAGAAAGGATTTGGAAATGGCGACATATCTATGGCCGAGGTATGAGCACGCCTGTGACCGCACGGGTATACCGTCTCAATCCCCCTCTTATGGGCGGTGGTATCAAAATCACTTCGCTCTCGCACGAGCGGTAAAAGAGTGGAATAAGGGAGCTACTAATATCCCGCACTGGGCACTGATAGCGATAGCCGATCTTGCTGACGTGGATATTGAGGAGCGAGAAGTGATATCAAGTTACTCTCTGCCTCCGGGCATTAAAATAACTCCCTATTACAAGGGGAGATATAAACTCCCTATCGAGGTCACCTCTGATTTTGATATCATTGCACTTCAACTACTCATGAAGAGATCGGAGAATGGATTGGTATATCCTCTCAAACGTAAAAAGGAGATAGTCAAACGATTATACCACACGTTTGGCTCTTTTCAAAGCGAACGGATACCACTGAGCATCCGGGAGATCATTGAGACGTATTATCAAATTCCACGTTACCGGAAGAACTCCATTAGAATTCCCACAAGGATGAAAGAGAGATGGGAAAAGCTTCCGGCTCATGAGCAGACGATCATTAAAATCATGGTTCTGGAGCAGTTATTTAACCTGGATCAACGAAAGAGAACGTATGAGCTCATCTCACGATCAAAGGACTTTCTTGAGGATCTATCCGGGATACTAAAGGAGTTAGGAATTGGGGATATGACATTCCGTAAACGGAAAGATAGGCCACATTACCGGTCTTATTTGCCTAAAACTGTAAGAGAAAAACTTAAAGAATTAAAAGAAAGCGTAGAGAAATTTAAAATCGAAAAAGGGATTGATTTCCTTCTGGAAACGGAGAGGATAGAGCTCATCAGGGCGGTTAAAAGATACTGGGGCGAGAAAGGGGTTAATATCATCGCTAACCTGACTTTGGAGAACGGGGTCAGAGATCTGGATCTTGCCAGAGCTTCCGGTGTGACACCGCAGGAGGTGAGGAGGATACTCTATGAACTCGCAGATAGAGCGATTATCACCGGCATACGAGAAAAGTCTCTAGAACTTGTGGAGTATTATTATTATCTGAATCCAGAGGGTATCAAGAGATTTTTAGGTGAGGAGAGGAAGGAGAAACTAGAAAAGAAAGAGGAGTTCAAATACCCATTCCCCGAAGAATTCACACTTTATCAGCGGAAAAAATTATTCTCCGGCGTTGGGTGAGCACCGGTTAGTGATGAATTCGTGATAGATCGAAGAATGCCAAAGCCAAAGTGAGCTCATGCTCATAATCTTGCAGTTAGTTATAGTATCTTATATTATAGAGAGAGCTCAGGCATAGATAGCGTTTCGCGGGAGGAGACACAATGGAGCTACCATGTTCCGTAGGCGAAATAAAGAGATTGAGCCCCGAACCGGTAAACCCAATGGGAGTGGTCAACAATGATCTTTGAACGAATAAAATCCACGGGATTGGCTCATAATTCCTATTTTATCGGTTCAGAAGAGTTCTCCACATCTATGTCGGTCAACTCCAGAGCCGGCTGAGCGAGATACCACGAGATCGACCTCTAGCTATCGTCTGCAATGTTGGTCATCGGGCGAGTCTGGCCGCGAGCATTCTCCTTAGAGCAGGCTATCCCAACGTATGCTGCGACGTCCTTGGAAGTATGCGAGCGTGGAGTGCCAAGAAGTTCCCGATGACCGAGGAGTAAGGAAAAGTATATTATACAAAAACCAGTAAATTATAAGTACAATGAAGTGGTCTTACCAAATTGGCAGTATCCGTGGGATACCGATAAAGCTGCACGTGACGTTCCTGATTATCTTCTCGTTTGTTATCTGGTTATTTGCAGCGAACAATTTTGTCATACTGGGCATTACTATCGGGTTCGGAGGCATGGATATTTCGACCGGGCTCAAATACCTGCTGGGCGCTATTGCGGCGGTCCTCTTTTTCGCAACTCTCCTCTTTCACGAGCTCAGTCACTCCTTTGTTGCACAGCGTTATGGCGCGCAGATAAGGGGCATAACCCTGTTCATCATCGGCGGCGTATCTCAGATGGACGAGATTCCCAAGGAGCCACGAATGGAAACAAGGATCTCGGCTGCTGGCCCGGGCCTCAGTCTGGGTATAGGTATCATTTCCTATGCCATTTACTACCTCTTCGGTCCGGTAACCCTCACTGAAATTGAGGCGGTGTTCAAGAATGCCGCGCTCATAATGGTGGGTATCATTGCCTTTTACAATATCTTACTTGGTCTCTTCAATCTCATTCCCGCATTCCCCATGGATGGAGGACGGCTACTCCGTGCCTGGCTCGCTAAGCGTATGCCGTACATAGATGCAACCAGAAGGGCCGTTGCGGTGGGCAAGAGTTTCGCCTTTGCCATGGGGATTCTTGGCCTCTTCACATTTCAGTTTTTTTTACTCCTCATCGCCTTCTTCATCTACTTCGGTGGTTCTGAAGAGGAAAGAGCAACGGTTGTTTCGGTTACCCTGGAAGGTGTAAAGGTCAGGGATCTTATGACTCCTTTTCCAAATGTCATCTATGTGCCTCCAGAGTGGACGATCGACCAACTAATCGATGTGATGTTTAAGACCAAACATATGGGCTACCCGGTGCAGGAAAGTCTTGATTCTCCGGTGATTGGAGTGGTAACCTTCGCGGATGTTCAACGGATACCCGCCTCGACGCGGAGTGCTACAAGGATTAAGGACGTTATGACAAGAGAACTAATCGCTATTAGACCGGATACAGATGCTTATGATGCGCTCAAGCTCATGTCTATGAGGAATGTGGGTCGCTTGCTCGTCATGGACGATGGGCAGATGCGAGGTATAGTCTCCAGGACCGACCTCATGAGGGCTATCCAGTTCCGGGGTATATACAAATGAGTTAAGCGGATTGTTCCACTACTCTCTTATTTCATATCTTTTCATAATTCTTGTGCCGATTTCTCAAATAGTCTATCTAATAAGAGGCGGTTAAGCAAAATCGGGGTGGGAGGTAAAGAATAAGGAATAACATGGAAAAAAGTGAAAAGAGACGCACGTACGGAAAAGGAGGTGAAACAAGTCTGACACACATTTCTGCATCGGCAGGTGCCCTGAGCTGGATGGTAGCCAACTGGCTTGATGGAAGGATGAGTTCGTGGAACCACTAATTAAATTAAAACGATATCAAGCACAGCGAGACCGGCAAATTCGGCGATGGCAAGATCTTTGTACTGCCGGTCGAAGAAGCGATACGCGTGAGGACGGGAGAGCGGGGATAAGAGTCCCTGTGAGGTGGTTTTATCCCCTCGTTCAAATTTTTATGTTCGTATGCGGTAAGGGTGTTCGGTATCGCGAAGAGGAGTAATGCCAAAATCCGCAGACATCGAGAAGGTGCTCGTAATAGGTTCGGGCCCGATCCAGCTAGGGCAAGCTGCTGAATTTGATTTTTCAGGCTCGCAAGCCTGCAGAGCGCTACGAGAAGAAGGAGTGAAGGTGGTGTGGTGCTCGTCAATTCCAATCCTGCCACGATCATGACCGATTTTGAGATGGCTGATGTTATTTACATTGAGCCGCTGGTAGCAGAGGTAGTAGCGAAGATTCTGGAAAAGGAGCGTCCGAATGGTATATTAGCCGGTTTGGGTGGCCAGACAGCGTTGAACCTCACCGCGGAACTGGCAGAGAGAGGAATTTTGTCTGAATACAACGTAAGGGTTCTTGGCACGCCATTAGAAGCGATATACAATGCAGAAGAGCGTGAAAGATTTAAACAAACGATGGAACGGATAAACGAGCCAATACCGCGAGGATTTACGGTCAATTCCGTTGAGGATGCGGAAGAAGTTGCGGCTCAACTTGGTCTACCGCTCATCATCAGACCCTCATACACCTTAGGCGGCACGGGCGGGGGTGTGGCGAGGACACCTGAAGAGTTGCGCACGATCGTATCGTATGGACTCCAGGTCTCGAGGATTCACCAGGTTTTAGTTGAAGAGAGCGTGCTGGGCTGGAAAGAGATCGAGTATGAGGTGATGCGTGATGCGAAGGATACCTGCATTACGATCTGTAACATGGAGAATCTCGATCCGATGGGCATTCATACGGGTGAATCAATCGTGGTCACGCCCTCTCAGACCTTATCTGATGAGGAGCACCAGATGTTGCGGTCCGCGGCGATAACAATAATACGCTCGTTGAAGATCGAAGGGGGCTGTAATATCCAATTTGCCTTGAAAGAGGGCTCGTACAGGGTGATCGAAGTCAATCCTCGTGTCTCACGGTCCTCCGCGCTCGCCTCAAAAGCAACCGGGTATCCCATTGCGCGGGTTGCGGCAAAGATCGCGATCGGTCTCCATCTGGATGAGATACGGAATGACGTAACGAAGGAAACACCTGCTTCTTTCGAGCCGGCCATTGATTATGTAGTGGTAAAGATCCCGAGATGGCCGTTTGATAAGTTCCCCGAGGCTGATCGGACCTTAACGACCACAATGAAGAGCACCGGCGAGGTCATAGCGATTGGAAGGACATTTGAAGAAGCGATGCAGAAAGCACTTCGCTCCTTAGACATAGATAAAGGCTTTGGGTTCGGGTATGCAGCGTGGTCTGAACCGGAGTTGCAGCAGCTTTTAGAGAGACCAACGGACGACCGAATATTCGTGATCTACGAGGCACTGAGAAAAGGGCTGAGTGTAGAGGAGATCGCTCGACTGAGCAATATCGATCCATTCTTCATCAAAAAGATCGAGAAGATACTGCGTGCAGAGGAGGATGTGAAACGGGGGAAAGACCTGGATCTCAATCCTGAGAAAGTGAGGAAGATGAAGAGGATGGGCTTCTCCGATGAGCAGATTGCCGGGATAACGGGCAGAAGCAGGGAGGAGCTAAGCGACCTCAGGCGAGCACAAGGCATTATTCCCACCTATAAGATGGTAGACACCTGTGCAGCGGAATTCGAGGCGAAGACACCGTACTTTTATTCGTCATACGAGGATGAGTGTGAATTAACGCCTTCAGCACGAAAAAAGGTGTTGATTATTGGCTCAGGCCCGATCAGGATTGGACAGGGTATCGAGTTTGATTATTGCACGGTACATGCGGTTAAGGCATTGAAGGAGGAAGGAATAGAAGCGCACCTCATTAATAACAATCCAGAGACCGTATCAACAGATTACGACACCTCAGATAAGCTCTTCTTTGAGCCTTTGACGCTCGAAGATGTGCTGAATGTAATTGAGAAGGAGAACCATGATGGAGTAATGGTGCAATTCGGTGGCCAGACCTCGGTTAACTTAGCAGTTCCGCTCAAAAAAGAGCTCGATAGGATAACGTCAAAAACGGCAATCCTGGGAACCGAGCCGGAGAACATCGATGTTGCCGAGGATAGGGAGCGGTTCAGCAAATTACTCCGCCGGCTGGAAATCCCACAGGCCGATAGTGGCTATGCAACATCTGCGGAAGAGGCAAAGGAAGTAGCATCAAAGATAGGTTTTCCCGTGCTCGTTCGTCCTTCATACGTACTCGGTGGAAGGGCAATGCGGATCGTCCATGACGATACTGAACTGGCTCGTTTCATTCATGAGGCGGTTCGAGTCTCGAAGGAGAAACCCGTGCTCATTGACAAATTCCTGGAAAAGGCCACTGAGATCGATGTGGATGCGGTCTGTGATGGTGGGGAGGTTCTGATCGGTGCGATCATGGAGCATATAGAGGAAGCGGGGATTCATTCAGGAGATGCTACCTGTGTTATCCCTCCCCAATCCCTATCTAAGGAGGTTATTGAGAAGTTACAGGAATATACGAAGCGGATCGCGTTATCATTACAAATTAAAGGGTTGCTTAACATTCAGATGGCGGCGAAAGGTGATGTGGTCTACGTGCTGGAGGTGAATCCGAGGGCGAGCAGGACGATGCCCTATGTTGCGAAGGCAACGGCAAACGCGAAAGAATCAGAGATACGAGATTCGGAACCCGATGCGGTGCTGCTTTCAAACGGACCCGGCGACCCGGAGCGGGGTAAAAACGCATTGAATATCGTTAAAAATCTCGCAGGCGAAATTCCTATCTTCGGTATCTGTCTCGGCCTGCAGATCATAGCGCGTGTGCTCGGCGGTGATACCTACAAACTGAAATTCGGGCATAGAGGTGCGAACCAGCCTGTGAAAGAGCTTAAAACCGGGCGTGTGTACATCACCTTGCAGAATCATGGGTTCGCCGTTGATAAGGATACACTGGGGGGTATAGGGGAGCTCACGCAGGTCAATGCGAATGATCGCACGGTCGAAGGATTTGAAAACAGTTATCTGGGTATCAAATGCGTGCAATACCATCCGGAGGCAGGACTTGGTCCAAGGGATACGGAGAAGATATTCTTTGACGAATTCTTAGGGGCATCGTTAGAATAGTTTCCCCCGGTTCATAATCTTATTCGGGTCTAAAACCTCAAGGAACTTCTTCCATACCTCGGCAAGATACCCTATTCGTGCCACGGTCGGCTCTATTATCCCTGCATAAGGTCTGAACCAGCCATAGATACCCAGGTCAAGCAATCGCTGGAATTGCTTCTCATTATAACTCCTCAACTTCTCCCCGAATCCCAAATCGCTTCCATCGTAAAATATATCGAGTTCAACGTAACAAAGCTGACCATGGAAATTGTATATGGGGTCAAGATAGAAATGGATGTGGTCATTTGGTATTCCAACTTCTAATGCCGTCTTTTCATGCAATTCATAATACTTCGCAGCGAGCGTCAAAGGCCCGTATAGACCGATGCAATGGTAATTACCCCTCAAGCCAAAGACCATACAGCTCTTCTCCGCACCGCCTAAACTCTCTTCCTCGAATGTCCTCTTGAACTCCTCCGGGAATTCCAAGATCTTGCCACCTGATTCTTTTATATATCCAACCACTAACTTATCCTTCGCCTTGAATATGCCATCCAGACCCTCCACTAATATGCACGATACGAACTTTGGTAGCTTTTCGTAGGGATAATCAAAAGTGCCACAGATACCTTTCAACCAGCTCTGACTGTCCACTAACCTGATACTCGCAGCCAACTCGTCGTTCATCAAATTGTAAATGAACTTCGTTGGCGTGTTCAAATCGTCAAAGCCAATGAAGTAAACTCTTCGGTTATCATACAACCGGTAAAGTTTTGCCGTTAGTTCTGTCACCACGCCGCATGTCCCGGGATGTGCGCAGAAGATACCGGTGAAGT
>JACUTR010000016.1 GCA_014859735.1 Candidatus Methanophagales archaeon
TATGAATGGAGAATATATCTGGGTTGAAAATGAGCTCAGTAGGGGGAGGATAAAAGCAAAGGTTACCGAGCAAATAAGACCCGATACCGTTTTCATGCTGCATGGATTCGGGCATATCTCACCAGACCTCACCTTAGCGTACGGAAAAGGTCTCAATGACAATGATTTCATCAAAGCTGGTGCAGATCCAATAGGTGGGGTCTGTCCGATGGGTGAGACCTTTGTAAGGATATATAGGGAGGGATAAAGATGGTATACAAATTTCTATTTGATGTAGACCGGTGCATTAATTGCAGGGCATGTGATGTTGCCTGTAAACAGCAAAACGATGTTGAAATAGGAGTGAGATGGAGGAGAGTAAATGAGATCGAGAGTGGGAAATATCCAAACCCGTCCAGAAGATTTCTCTCGCTCGCATGTTTCCATTGCTCCCGTCCCTATTGCATGGCAGCATGTCCTATGGGAGCGATATACCAACGAGCAGATGGCATTGTGGTAACCGATAAGAACAAATGTATTGGGTGTGGATATTGCATGATGGCATGTCCCTTTGGGGTACCTGAATACGGACGTGACGGTTTGATGGAAAAGTGCATAGGATGTTACCCAAGGATTGATAAAGGTTTAGACCCCGCATGTGTTCACACATGCTTAGCCGGCGCGTTGGCTTTCGGTACGCAGGAAGAGATCGCAAAGATAAAACGGGAGAGAGCGGCAGTGAAACTTGTTGTATCCCCATAGAGCGTGTAAATTCTACGTTCAGCAGGAAGCGAAGAACTGAAACCAGCAGAAGAAGCAGTCAGAAAAGAGGTTTGAAGAGATGATGAAATAAATGAAGAAAGATTTAAATATGCTATTGCAGGAGCTGAGAATTATACATGATGATTTCAGACTTATTCCTGCTAAGGAGATTGAAGTAGCTGATTGGGCGCGCTGGAAATGTGAGTATGGATGTAGAGCATACGGGAAGCATCTGACCTGTCCTCCTTATTCGCCGGGATTGGAAGAAACGAGAAAGCTCATAAGATGCTATGAAAAAGCGCTTATTGCACGATTTGAAGATGTGCAGCCGAATTTAAAGGTGCCTCCTGAGCATATCCACCACTTCCTCTGGGATGCGATAGTAAAGATGCACGATACGATGTTTGGATTAGAACGGTATGCTTTTCTCTCTGGATATTATCAAGCGTTTGCGATGGGTGCACTTCCTTGCTCCTACTGCGATGATTGTTTACCAGAGAGAACGGGTTTTGTTTTAGACAAAGCTTCTAAGAGATTTTGTGAACTCCAGGATAAAGCAAGACCATCGATGGAAGCGTGTGGAATAGATGTTTTCAAGACGGTGAGGAAGGTTGGTTACGAACTTGAAGTGCGCACATCTCCTTATGAAAAGCTAACTTTTTTCGGATTGCTACTGATTGAATGAAGATTAACCGCGGAGTTCACGGAGAACGCGGAGGATATATTTAGAGGTTTAGAGGTTTAGTCTAAATCGCTAACGAGCTGACCCGCTAATAAACTAAACCTCTAATTCCCAACCGCTTTCAACGCCGCATCTACAATAACATCTTCCACCATGGTGAGTGAAGGGTCAAAGCATCGCTCTCTCATCCATATATCCCGTGCGGTTATCCCCGCTCTTATACCCAGTGTAAGCTCATTGATCCGTTCGGCAACCGTCTCCTCAGCGATTATCTGCGCCCCTATCAACCTCTCAGTAGAGGCCTCGAAGAGCACCTTGGCGATTATGAGCTTCCGCTCGGGGAAAAATCGCGCCTTGGTATATTTAACCGCTCTTCCTGCTTTTATTGCTATTCCGTATCTCCGTGCCACCTCGGTTATTACTCCTATCGACCCGATCTGTAGACCGGATAGAGTGGCCACCGTAGGGCTTAAACAAGGGCTGTAGGAAGAGCTGATACCACGTATCTTATTGGCAACAACTCGTGCCTGGATTAATGCGGTGGATGCTAATTGGCTCAGTCGTGGACGATAGGTGACCGCATCGATCACCTCGACACAATCACCAAGAGCATATACGTTAGCCAGATACGATTTCCCTTTTTTAACCCGCAATGCCCGATCGGTCACTATTCCTCCACTCTCTCCCATCTCTATCCCGGCTTCCCGTGCGATATCCACAGTGGGACGCATTCCTGCTGCTATCAGAACGATATCAGCCGGAAACTCTTCGCTTCCCACCACAACTGACTTTACACGGTGTTCACCTCTTAGCGCATCTACTCTTCTTCCAAGCATGAAGGCGAGATCTTTATCCAGCCATTTCTTAACGATCGATGCCATATCAGCATCTAAGATAGAAGGGAGCAGATAAGGGAACATCCCCACGACCGTTGTCTTTATACCCTTCTTTGAGAAAGCGACTGCTGTTTGCAGTCCGATCCAGCCAGCACCAATAATAAACGCGTTGCTCGTCTCCTCAGCATTCATCGCCGCCTCGAGCAGTTCTCCATCTTCCCTGCTGCTCAGGGTATAAACTCCTTCAAGATTCGTTCCTTCGATCGGCGGAATGAACGGCTTACTCCCCGTCGCTATCACCAAGCAATCATATCGTATATCCTCGCCAGAATCGAGATGTACATACCCCTCTTCCAAATTGATGCTCGTCACTTCAGTCCCGGTTCTGAAGTCAATTCCTTGAGCTCTATAAAACTCCGGCTCAAAGAGATTGAGTTCCTTAATGCTGTACCTTCCTTGCAGCGCAAAAGGTAATCCACAGGTGGAGAAGAACCCTTCTCGCTCTTTCTTTAAAAGTGTGATCTCCATCTTTTCCGCATCTCCTTTGCCTCTGAGCAGAAGCTCCAAAACGTCTATCCCCGCAGCACCACCTCCAATGATCACCACCTTCTTGACCATACTCTTTTTTACTCCACTATTACTCTAACTCAAATTTATTTATTCAGTACGTACCTTCAAACGATTTGTGCAATCACTTTTTTCGCAATTGAATAGGTCTCCTCCATCTCTTCTTCTGATACTATGCCGACACTTATAGATTCCGCATACCGATAAATGAACGTGAACACGGATTCAGTTGGTTTCAAGCTACCCGCAGCCAATGGCTTTATCGCTATCACCTGCTTCTCAGTACTTTCCAACGCCTTCAGCGTGCTCTCATAACTCGGCTCCATCGCATATCCCACAGGATTTACAGGAGCAAGATAAACATCAAGATCATAACCTGCTCGGTCCAGTTCCTCGATCGTCTCGCCGGGATAGTGAGTAGATGCTGCGGGTGACGCCCCGAGCTCTCTTATCTCTTTTATCCATCCGTTTATTCGGGGGTCAAGAGTATCGCAGAAAAGAGCATGTATCGCTACTATTTCCGGCTTCAAAGGCTTGATCAGCTCCAGATCCCGCTCGAATTGCTGCCCGCTCGGTATGGTCGCCGCGACAAAGAAGTTCGCACCTATCTCCTTCTCTGCAGCTTTCACTGCATTGACCAAGGATTCATAAACGATGAGTTGAACGGCATTTACATCGAGCGTTGCGGATTTTATGAACAATTGCTCCATGGTGCGCTCGTTATAAAAGAACTTTTTTCGGTATTCATAGGCCTTTCTCCCGAACTGACCTGCGCCAATAAAAGGTGATGTCCCCAGCATGAGCTTTGGTATTTGGACCTGCATCTATATTAGGTGTGTATAGTTTATTTATGGTTGAAAAGGTATCTAAAATGCTCTCAATTCCTCGATCTTCGTTATTTTGCCATCCCCCATGTGCGCGATACGATCGCAGACATCGTACGCGAAATCGAGGTCATGAGAGACGATCAAGAAGGTCATGCCTAAATTCTCCCGCGCGGCCCGTATAGAATCGGCAACGAACTTCTTTGTTATTGGGTCCATCGTTCCTGTCGGCTCATCGAGTATCGCGATTGCCGGCTCCTTCATCAAGATCTGCGCGAGCGCGATGCGCTGCCGTTCCCCAACGCTCAGTTCAGTCTGCGTCTTGTGGAGTACCTCTTCTGCCTCTGCTTCACTAAAGCCGACACCCTGCAGCATGAACTTCGCCTTCATCCTCCCCAGTTCCATGGGCAGCTGCAAGCCGATGCAGGAGGTGAGATTCTCTAAGATCGTCTTCTCCGGATATAACGAGAACTCCTGGTGTAACATAGCCACGCGGGTTCCCGCTTGCTCACCAATGCCTGGCGTCCTTGCCGCCCACGCGAGCCACACGCCGGTCTCTGCTACTCGTCCTACTTCGATCCACTTGTCCCCCACTCGTATCTTCACTGAACCGCCCGTCAGAGGATCCACCTGGCATATAATTCGCGATAAACTCGTCTTACCCGCTCCGCTCATTCCTATGAGCCCGAATATCTCGTTCTCGTAGATCGTGAGTGAAACGTCATCCACCGCCTTTACCATCCCGCGCCATACCGAATAGTAATACTTCTTGCAATGTTCTATCTGTATCTTCGGCTCACCGACCTTCACCCGTTCCTCTCGTCCTATCTCTCCTACTTGCTTCTCAAACGTCTCGACCACCGTCTTTGAATCGCCGTACGAAACGACCTCACCATTATCGAGCCATAATGCTTTCTCGGTTAGTTCTTCGATGACCGAGGGCCAATGCGACGTGGCAATCATGGTCATGCCCCCCTTTGTGCTCTCCCTCAGTGCTTTATGCACCAACTTCCCCGTCTTCATGTCTAACGTTCCCGTTGGCTCATCCGCTAACAGAAGGAAGGGGTCTAACGCCAGTTGTCGCGCAAGCACGACCCGTTGTTTCTCCCCACCACTCAGCTCGCCTGCTGGAAAGGTTATCCGATGAACCATCTTCACGGCTTTCAGCAGCTCATACGCTCTCCTGAACCGCTGCTCTGACGGATAATTTCGAGCCTCCAACGCCTGTAAGACGTTATACATGACGGTATCCTCTCCGTATAATCCGAAGGTACGCTGCAACATGATCGCGACGCGCTTCTTAATCCGCTTCCGCGCTTCTCGATCCTTCCAGTAATTGATCTCGCGTAATTCTAACCTGCTTCCACAGCTCGGACAGACCGAACCGACTTTGCTCGGCGGCTCCAGCGATCCGATGGGCGGATGAATACCTTCAAACATACCCTCACGCTCAAGGTACTGGGGACACACGGCCACCCTGAAGATCACCTCACCCCGTGTCGGTTCGTATTCCCTGGTCCCACGCAACATATGAAGCAGCACCGATTTTCCAGCGCCGCTCCGCCCAAGCAGGCCTAACGGCTCTCTTTCGTTGATCACCACGCTCACGTTCTTCAGAACCTCTTTGCCGTCGAACTCCTTGCACACGTTCGATATTATGATGAACGGCTCTTTTCCTGTCATTTCCCTCTCACTCTTCATAACTGACCGCAATTAAGCCCTTACAGGGCTTGCGGGTAAACCCCTCCGGTAAACCCTTTCTGAGCCTTTCAGGCTCGCGGGAACGCGGGCAGAGCCCGCGATTTCGGGGACGTGGGCGGAGCCCACGATGCGGGGGCACGGGCAGAGCCCCACATAGCATACAGTTTAAGGTTTATATAATATAAATATTGTTGATCTTTAAATCAATTTTTCCCCTTCCCTACCATCCATCTTCTCTTTTTCATCTGTTAATCAATGAATGAAATCGCTTCCCTCTGACATACCTCCATACAAGATTGACAAGTAATTCCGGTATAGCTGTAGCACCTCGTATACTCTATTCTTGCCTTCTCTCCTATTATTTCAATTGCATTCGCTTCACATACCGCAGCGCATTCCCCACATCCCGTGCAGCGTTTTTGCTCGATAACCGGAATTGCCATTCTTATCGATCGACATTTTATGAGGGCTGAAGAATTTGCTTCACCCGATTCCACATCCCTTTTATTTCTTCTGCTGCTTTGCTCTTTCTTTCAGTTTCAAACTCCACCACAGGAACTCCTTCAACCATCGCTTTCGTGATTGACTCGTCATACCGTATCTTCCCTACAAGTTCTATTCCCTTCTTTTTACACAATGCTTCAATCTCTCCCGTCACCTCTTCGTTTATGTCATACTTGTTGATGCATACCAGTGGTTTCACGCTAAAGTGCTCCACCACTCCCAGAATCCTCTTCAAATCATGTAATCCCGACTGAGAAGGCTCCGTCACGATAAGTGCTATATCAACCCCGCTGAGCGATGCAATCACCGGACAGCCTATTCCCGGTGGCCCATCAATTAAAATCAAATTGTTTTGCGATCCCCTCGCTAACTCAATACTGCTATCCCTCACAACCGTAACTAATTTCCCCGAAGCTTCCTCCGCAGTGTGTAACCGAGCATGTGAGAGCGGTCCATATTTTGTATCTGATATGAAGGTATACCCCGATACCCCTTCTTCCAACCGGATCGCTTCTTCGGGGCATGAGATACCGCACACACCGCATCCCTCGCATAAAATCGGATTTATTTCGTAATCATGAATGGCATCAAACCGGCACGTATCTTCGCAAAGCCCGCACTCCGTGCACTTATCCTCGTCTATTACCGCAGTTTGAGAGCCCTTAAACTCTTTCTTAGCCTTTATCGCCGGATTCAATACTAAATAGAGATTGGGAGCATCCACATCACAATCCGCGATTATTTTATTTGATGCCAGTGCTGCGAAAGCAGCAGCTATCGTCGTTTTACCCGTGCCACCTTTTCCACTTATTATCGCTATCTGCTTCATTTCATTCCGGTCTCCTCTTTGAAGTTTCTCCATAATTAACTGATTTCACTTCTGGCTTCCGTGCTTCATAAACCGAGACTGTATCCAATCCCTTTTGCTCAAATATCCTGGTTATACCCCTTAATTCATCCGTGCTCAGCGGCTTGACTGGACAGCCTCTCAACGGTGTGTTGAGCTCAACTCTATCAGGATCTATCTCCACCGCGAGGCTTGCCAAGTCCTCTGCATTCCTTTTATTCTCAGTAATAAACATCATTTGCAGTTCAAATTCGCCCTCATACGCCTTCCTCAATTCTTTTATCCCCGTTATAATGCGGTCAATAGAAAGGGACGTGTGCGGTCTATTTATGCTTTGAAATATTTCCGCATTTGGGGCATCTAACTTCGCAACCACCTTATCAATCTTCTTCAGCGTGCTGCGCACCTCTTCAAGGTGAAGAAGAGACGAGTTTGTTAGAATTGCGAGAGGCAGGTCGGTAATCCCTCTCACCACTTCAACCGCTTCGCCGAGATTAGAGGCGAGCGTAGGCTCTCCCATTCCTGAGAATGTTATAATATCCACATCACTTCCTTTGAGAGCGTCAAGAGCTTCTGATAAATCCTTTTTTATCCTCTCCACTTTAACAAATCTTGCTCTTTTAACGGTCTTTTCATCCTTCTTTCCCAATTGACAGTACACGCAATCGAACGAGCATATCTTCTGCACTGAAATAACGTCAATACCGAGCGATTTCCCCAACCGCCATGATGGAACGGGTCCATAAACCGTCTTCATCGCTAGCTATATTCTACTCTGCCCCCTTTATCTTTCGAACCATTTCCAAAAACGCTAACTCCCACCCTTCTATCCGCTCAACGAACGGAATGCCTTGCGAATAAAGTTCTGCAATCCTCCTCGTGTATGGAATCTCAAGCAAAACCTCTATTCTCTCCTCGCTACAGTATTCATAAACCTTTTCATCTCCAACCCCTGCTCGGTTTATAATAACACCACAAGGGATTTTGAGCTCTTTTAACACCTCTACCATGCGCTTGAGGTCGTGTAATCCAAATGGAGTTGGCTCTGTTACCAAGATGCAATAGTCACTGCCATAAACAGCGTGTATAACCGGACACGAAGTCCCCGGTGGGCAATCGATGATCACCGTCTTACGAGTGTCAAGCTTGCTTTTCACTGCCTTTATCACCGGCACGGGCATTGGTTCTCCTATCTGGAGTTCGCCAAAGAGAAGGTCAAGATGAGCATCAAGCGTTTTAGCTCGTTTAACCACGCCAATTTCCCTATCCTCCTCTGTTATTGCACTCCGTGGACAGATGAGTGAACAGCCACCGCATCCATGACACAGCTCTGGAAATAAGAGCACGTTGCCTTCTATATCCTTCTCAGCATCTGCTCTTACCACAAAGAGTGCGTTGAACTGACAGAACGTGGCGCATTCCCCGCAGTAATCACATCTGTCCTTGTCTATTCGAGGAACTTTTATGTAAACCGGCTCTTCCTCCTCTATCTTCGGCTTGAGGAAGAGATGCGCATTCGGCTCCTCAACATCGCAATCGAGCAGCTGCACGTTCGAAAGCGAGAGTGCGAGATTGACGGCGACGGTTGTCTTCCCCGTGCCGCCTTTCCCGCTCGCTACCGAAATGATCATCGTCGCCTATTTCACTCCCTTAATCACCACAAATGAGCCATCACCATAGCCGTCCTTTATTGGTTCCACTTCTTTGATCTCCCGCAGGGTATGAAAAATCGTTTGCGTGAACGTGAAACTCTTGAAACCTGTGCTCTTCAGGTGTAAAATGACCTCATCCACCGAGTAGAACTTAGCTACGTGGTAAAATACACTTTCTTCGTTATGCTGCTGATACAACGTTCCTAGCGGACTATCCTTCGCTATGAATCCAATAACTAGACATCCATCGGGTTTTAATACCCGGGCGACCTCCCTAAACGCAGCTTCTACATTATCCAAAAAGCAAATCGTGGTGACCATCAATGCAAAATCGAACGTCGAATTAGCGAATGGAAGTGCTTCCGCTACCCCATTAACAACCTCTATCCCCCTATCACGAGCAAGCTCCCCCATCTTACCTGACGGTTCAATCCCGACTTTAATGCCAAGTGGTGCAGCAAATCGAGCACTTCCTGCACCAATTTCAATGCCTTCGCCATTCTCCGGCAATAGCATCCTTATTGCCAGAAGCTCCGATTCATAAACAAATCTATTCCTCTCAAACCATTCTTCATATTTTTCCATATACCTCTCAAATGGTTCAATTTTTGGCATAGTTACTTACAATAATGAAACCAAAAACTGCCAAACCCCATTTAGAACCTGTAATAACAGTGCCTTCTCGTTGGGGATTTTTCTCTCGTGCAATGCCTTCAATCATAATCCTCTCATCAAATTCCTTTTATGTGCTATGCGTTCAGAAAGTAACAATTTTATCACTCTCCTTTATTATCTCATACAAATCTTTCATCGTTGACAATGGGCATATTTCTGAACCTTCCGATTGGCGAATCTTGAGACAACTGCCACATGCAAAGATTTTGCCACCGTTATCAACGAATGTTTCCATCTGTTCCGTCACCTTGAATTTATCCGTGTCCAGAGATTCACACTCTACTCCTTTGGCGAGCAAGAACACTTTTACTTCATCACCCTCGTTCAAAGCAAAATTTCCAAACCGAAATGCGTTCCATACAGTTTCCGAGTCGTTTGAGTATAGTACAACTCCTATCTTCATAGTTTCCTTTACATCCTTTACCTCTAGCACTATGCTCCTCTTACATTAAAGGTTACTCCTTCTCATCATCCAATTCGATAACGCTTCCGGCATTGTTGTAGAAGAACCTGTCACCGAACTCATCGGCAAGCCTTGCAGATGCTTGTGGTCCTGTGCAGTGCGAAACACCTATTCCCTGAATCATGTATGCTTTTAAAGCCTTAACCGTCTCTTCCATCTGTACCTTATCTGCTGCTACCAGATGTGTTCCACCTATAACCCCATATATCCTGTCTTCCCCTGCAATCTTCTTAGCATACTCAATTGTGTTTATCATACCACGATGCGCACAGCCAAGGATCACAAACAATCCTTTATCGGTCTTTATCGCCAATGCCTGATCGTCCAGGAGCTCATCCTCCTTCAGCTTATCGCCCTCTTCAACATACAGATCCTTGTCTATCTTCTCAAAATCGGTCCTTCTCTCTACTTTACCGGTGATGGTGATATCTCCGATGGTTGTTGGTTCTTCGCTGAATCTGAACTTTGCGCCAGCATCTTCCAATGCTTTCTTCGTATACGGAATTCCTATGTAGGTCTCGCGGTTTTCGTGCTTTGCGTACTTCTTCTTGAAGATGTCGGGATGAGCAAGTACTTCGATCTCACCCGTCTCTTCTAATACTCGTTTCAATCCGCCGGTGTGATCATAATGACCATGGCTTAGCACGATCACATCGAGATCGCTTAGATCCACGCCTAAAAGAGGTGCATTATGAACCACGGAGATATTCTGTCCCGTGTCAAATAGAATCTTCTGCTCGTCGGTCTCGACAAGAACAGAGAGACCATACTCAGCCAACAGCCCTTTTGGACGCTTTCCAGCGGTATTCTCGCTTACCGTTGTTATTCTCATGATTCGATCTCCCAATCGATGATGATGCACGTCATGGTATCAATCAATGCCTGTGCATCTTACATGCATTGGCATCCGTAGCTTCTCTAAGCATACCTGCCTGAAAAGCTCTTATCGCATCTCGAACGATTCCACGTGCGCCAACATATACCTCTATTCCTGACTGCTCAAACATGCTGATTGCACGTGGTCCTAACCCAGAACAGAGAACTATTTCAGCACCTGCTTCCGCTATCAGGTCCGGTGCAGTACCCATACCACCAAAATGTTCTCCACTGTTCTGCACTATCTTCACGTCGTTCTTCGCAATATCCACGATGGTAAAAGTTGGTGCTCTTCCGAAATGCTCACTTACAAAATCATCTAATCCCCCATTACCCAACGTTGGAATGCATAGCTTCATCGTTTCTCCTCCTGTTCTTTCATCCATCTTTTTCTTCATGCCGTTCCAATTCCGATTCTCCAAGGCTTTCTCTATCCAAAATTGGATATGAATAAATAAAAAAATAAGAGAGAAGAGAGGATTTATTTCCTTAGCTCTTCCAATCTCTTCTTTATCAGCTCCAGCTGCTGCTCCAGTGCTTTTGCCTGCGCTTCGAGCAGTGCAATCTCCTGCTCCTTTGGCATTACTGGCATGCCCAGTGGCGTAGCAGGAACTCCTGCTGGTGCTCGCTGCAGCCACGACGTGAACTGCGGCATCTGTCCTGTTTGAGCGAGATACTCTGCTGCTGGCGGTAATCCAGTTGGACTTCTTCCTATCCAGCCCGGAGAGTATCCGAATCGCATCCAGCCTGGCAATCCAGTCTGATAATACATCCACCTATATCCTGCCATTTTTTTTCTATCATCTCCTCATGGTCTTGTCATTTTGGACCCGCATTTCGGGCATACTTGCTCATAGCATGGCACCCCGGCTGGATGTGGCATGGTATATCCGCAATGTGGGCATCGGCATTCTCCACCTGGACCCAATCCGCTGCCACCCATTCTCCCTCGTCCCCCTCGTCCTGCTCCTTGACCTCGTCCTCCACCTATACCTCTTCCACTCATCTTATTCACCTCCCGTAGGGATAACCATAATACAGCACGGGATACGCACCCGGGGTTATCGCTCCATACATTCCCGTCCACCACCATCGTGGCATTTTTTTTATCACCTCCTTTTAAGTTCTTCTAATCTTCTTTTCACCTCCTCCAATTCCTTCTCCAATCTCTTTGCCAGGTCCGTGAGCTGTTCGAGTTCTTCTTCCTTTGGTCGAGGCGTTAGTGATGCTTGGGGCTGCGAAGGCATTGATTGCTGCATACCCATTCCCATGCCTCGTCCCCCGCCTCCGCCTCTTCTGCCTCCCATGCCCATGCCAAATCCGCCGCCTGCATCTGCGCCCATACCAGCATGAGCAGCAACAGTCGAAGCACCTGTCTCGTGTAGTTTACCGCTTTTATACATCTCAACTGCTTCTTTCACCGTGCCATACGCACCCGTTGCGACTTTCACGCCTGCTGCGGAGAGCACCTGAAACGCATTGGGACCTATAGTTCCGGATATAAGCACATCCACTCCTTTGTTCACGACTGCTTGCGCTGCTTGAATCCCCGCTCCTCCCGGTGCGGCAAGAGCTTGATTTTGCATCGCTTCGGACGCCATCGTCTCAGAATCAACGAACACGAAGTACTGGCACCTTCCAAACCTCGGATCCACCTGCGCATTCAAGTCCCCTTCCACTGCGCTTACACATATCTTCATCTTTTAAGCTCCTCCAATCTCTTCCTTATCTGCTCTAACTGCCCTTCCATGAATCTTAGCTGCTCCTCTAACATCCTCTTCTCTTCCTCAGGTGGCAGCGTTTGATACGGATACTGATATAACGTTGGAACAGGCTGGACTGGAATAGACGGCGCTGGGTAAACTGGATACGGTAGGTATTGGTACGCTTCACCCGGAGCAGGCATATAAAGCCATGCATGTGGTCCGAAACCACACCTGCACGGTCCTCTTATCCAAGGCATCTCTTCTTTTTCACCTCCTTCTTAGTTTCTCTTTCTTTATATGAATATATATTCATGATCGTATAAAAAGACCCGTGGGTTACAAAGAATCGAAAAAATCAGGAGCAATCTCAACTTCAGGACTCTTGAGCAAAGGAGAGAAAAAATCTTCTTTACTTGCAACGTTTATTGGCGTGCCTCCCGCTAACGGTGAAAAAGCGGGCATCACCAGTACATTCTCATCAGCGAGCTTCAACTTTTTGTGACATTAAATGCCCACCAATCACTCGGATGACGTTTTGGGTCACTGGTAGCGTGGCCTCTCCGCCTGGCTATCTTCCACTTTCCTCCGAGAACTTAATCATTCTCACGATGGTTTCGTTCACTGGTGTAGGTATACCATACTTTTTACCCAGGTCCACAAAAACACCGTTTAAAAAATCGATCTCGGTCTTTTTACCTCGTTCGATGTCCTTAAGCATCGACGAGTGGTGTTTTTCGGTTCGTGGTATCTGTTCACGCCGTAGATACTCCAGGTATTCTTCTGCCCGGTTCCAAAATAATCTGACGTTCTCTGCGTGGGCAACGTTAAATGCCTCGTGTATTACCTCCTCGATGATCGCAAAAGACTGCTGATGCGCTAATTCGCCATAAACAACCCTGAAAATCGCACTGAGTGGATTTAACGCCGCGCTATACAATGCTTTAGCCCAGATGTGTGACTGAATAGTATCCACCGCATCGGTGGGTATCCCTGCCTCGTTGAAGAGCGCGACGATTTCCCTCAACCGCGGCGTAAGTTCATTGGTGAGTTCACCGATTTTTGTGGTAGCCGCAGAAACAGTCACTTCTACTTCCCCCGGTTGTAAGAGCTCAAAACCGGTTATGACCATACCGCCCATTGTATGGACTTCTCCAACGTACCGTGCTATACATTCCTCATTGCCTATTCCATTCTGCAAGCTTATGACCACCGTATCCGAATCATCAGAAATAAGCGGCTGCAACGCCCTCATCGCAGTTTCAGTATCAAAAGACTTTGTTGTTAACAAGATAACCTCAGGTTCATCATTCACCGTTAGTTCTGTCGTTGCTCGTACATTTGTAACGAGGTGCGATCCCCATATCCCGGATAGTCTGAGCCCGTGTTCTCTTATAGGGATCATGTGTCTTTCTCTACCAATGAGCGTAACGTTGTGTCCCGCGCTGGCTAACATACCGCCAAATGCGCTACCCAACGCTCCCGCACCCATTACAAGGAACTTCATGCTCTCAAAAAATGGCATCAAAAGCTAATTACTGCTCAGTTTTAGTTTTTTGTGCACCGAATTCTCTTTACTCTCTTACTCTGCTTTCTTCTGCTTCTATTCCTGCCTCAACCTCTTCATTCTCCGGTATTACGGAACTTCTCAGATACCACGAGATCTTCACGCCGATAAAGGAGAGGATAACTGCACCGAGGATGGAGAGAGATAGGGTTAGATACCCCATAGGGTAATTGCCTTTGCTCAACCAGATTATACATTCGCTCCCGCCCCACAGAATCACCCCCGAGGCAATTATAGAGAATAATATGGCCCACTGCCTCACTATTTTCTCCCTTTCTATGAGCATATTCATCATCTTTCCAATTAGAGGAGCGAGTGCTGCACCAATGTACCACCCTATAGTAAACTTAATGTAGTACATCATACTCAATAATATCCGCTCACTTATCTCCGGTTCCAGTTTGGTATAGCCCCTGATACCTTGCGAGGTGCCTGCTAAGAGCAGCACGATCGCAACGATGTACGTGACAAACGATATCTTACCGCTGTACAAGGACTGCTTCACGCTCTCAAAGAGGTCGATGAGGAGATTCTCACGTCCTAATCCTTTGAGCAGGGTGTAGATTCCTATAAATGCCAGGATTAGTCCTATCGCTTTACCTGACAGTTCAAGGAGGAGAGAAATGGCTAACAGGAACAAAATAAGACCTATGGGCGGTAAGAACGTGCGAGCAAACTTCGGCTCCTCTAACATTCGCTTTATCACATAAAACGTGCTTTCCAAGGGCTCACTCTGCTTTACTACTACTCTCCGGACAGAATCTATCTTCACCCGTGATTGGATAATGGGGATGATCCATTCGTCCCCTGCACCATCACTCACGAGAATTGCAGAATCGGCTCTGAATTGGGAGAGAACGTCATCAAGTTCTCGCCCTATCTTTCTATCCGATTCAACGCCAACGTTCTTATCCCCTGCGAGCAAAATGACTTCCGACTCGCCACCTCCTTCCGTCGAGCGCAACCGTTCATATATTCTAACTGCTTCGAATATCGCATTGATATCAGACTCTTCGGAATCCGCGAGAGCCAATTGTGTCGCCGCTGAAAAAACTGCCTCTCTCCCTATAATAGGTGTCTTTAAGCCCGCTTTCTCACCAATGTCATTATCCCGGTCTACGCAAATAACCAGCGTCTTAATCTCAGACCCCACCCTTCCTTCCATTTACTATTCTTATCTCCTCTTATGGATCTCGCTCTATATATAAATCCTCCTTAGAAGTGCGTCAGTTTCAACTGTCGCACTATGCACAGTTCACCCGGTATTTCAACGGGATAGCTCTCCGTGAGACAACCTAAACACAGATTCTTCTCCTCTATTCCAACAGAATCGATCAGCCCTTCTATGCTCAGGTATCGTACTGAATCGGCGTTTAAAAACGTACTAATCTCACCGATGGACCTCTTCCAAGCCACTAACTCCTCCCGTGTCGGCGTATTGATGCCGAGGTAGCAAGGCGCGAGTATGGGCGGGCTTCCGATTCGCAAATGTACCTCTTTCGCACCTTTTCTCTTCAAATAATCCACGATTTTTCTCGAGGTTGTTCCTCGCACGATGCTATCATCCACCAGAACAATTCTTTTTCCCGCCACATTAGCCTGTACGACGCTTAATTTCAGCCTCACTGCGATATCTCGTGAAGTCTGCTCGGGCATGATAAACGTTCGTCCTACATATCGATTCTTTATCAAGCCCTCCATATAATCAATCCCCGCTCGTTTCGCGTATCCTATTGCAAACGTGATGCCCGAGTCCGGTACGGGGGATACGATATCAGCCTCAATATCATCTTCCTCGGCCAATCGCTCGCCTATCTTCATCCGCACATCGTACACTAACCTCCCATCTAATATCGAATCCGGTCTCGCAAAATAGATGTACTCAAATACGCAATGAGCGCTATTGAGACATCTGTATAACTGATAACTTTTTAAGCCTGCTTTCTTACCGATGTCCTTATCCCGGAGCGGGGAAGGTATCGGAAACCCCGAAGGGGGTTTCTGATTTTCTCGTTGGTGCTCTGCTTCACGACTCGAGGAGCCTTGTGGGGGGTTAATCACCATCACCTCGCCAGGTCTTACATCTCGTATTAAATCCCCGCCTAACGTGTCGATCGCAGGACTTTCTGATGCTACTACATAACCTTCGGCGATCCCGTTTCCGCCTTGTATCTCACCGACACAGAGAGGTTTAATGCCCACGGGATCCCTCACCGCTAGTAATATATTATTTATCAGGATAGTCAATGAGTAGGATCCTACCACGCGTTTCATCACTTCCTTGAGTGCCTCTATCGGGTCATGGCGCATCAGTTCCTTTGCGAGTAACTGCGCGATCACCTCCGTATCGGTATCAGCATGAAAAATCCTACCCTCTCTCTCTAATTCTCTTCTTAACTCCACAGCGTTGACGAGATTGCCGTTATGTGCGATAGCAATTCTCCCTTTTCGGTAATTCACGAGTAACGGTTCTGCATTTTCTAACTTCGATGCACCCATCGTCGAATACCTGACATGACCGATACCTATATTGCCCTTCAGCGATTCCAATTGCTGGGGTGAGAAAACCTGGTAAACAAGTCCCATTCCCTTTTTCAGAGTTATATCCTTCTTCCTCCCAATCTCGTTTTCTATCCCTTCGTTCACGGTACTACTCACTGCGATACCTGCTGATTCCTGTCCCCGGTGCTGTACCGCATAGAGTGCATAAAAGATAGGCAAGGCTGCATTCCCCTGTGTTAAAGCGATGCCAACTATTCCGCATGCTTCCTTTTTGCTCAATTCTCCTCCTCCCACTACCCCCGTGATTCAATTTGGAAATGGTCAAAATGATCATTCATATCATATATCCCAATATTCCCGTTGCACGTCCTTTATCTCTTCCACTCTTTTCCTCACCCGCTCACTCTCGCTTGTCTGCTCTTCTCTTTCCCGCCCCTCGCCAGTTGATAAAAATGAATTGAAAACAGAGAGAATCGATTCTGCCACCGCGTCCGGGTTATATCCTCCTTCCAAAGCCATTACAACCCTCCCTTTGCTATTCTTCCTCGCTATCTCTGTTATTAGATCGGTGAATAACCCAAATCCCAAGGAGGTTACTCCCATTGATGCCAAGGGATCAGCGGTATGTGCATCAAATCCCGCGGATACAAGCACAAATTCAGGGCTGAACTCCATAGCTATCGGCACCAAAATACTGTTGAGCGCATATAAATAGCCCGCGTCATTGGTACCAATTGGAAGCGGGACGTTAACGGTGAACCCTCTCCCTTCATCTCTCCCTACTTCATCGAGCCATCCCGTACCGGGATAGTGAGGATATTGATGGGTGGAGAAACACAGTACCGAGGGGTCCTCGAAGAACACGTCCTGCGTACCATTGCCATGATGCACATCCCAGTCAAGAATCAAAATGCGCTTGAGACCATATTTTCTCTTTAAATGCTCAGCGGCAATCGCAACATTGTTAAATATGCAGAACCCCATACCTCTATTCGGGTACGCGTGATGGCCAGGCGGTCTAATCAATGCAAAAATGTGCTTCAGGTTATTAGACCCACCCATCACCTCATCCACCCCTTTTATTACTCCGCCCGCTGCAAGTAAGGCGGTGTCGCAGGTATCGCTGCATAACGGCGTATCCAGGTCGAGCATGCCACCGCCTCTTTTACAGATTGCTTCCACACCCTTCACATAAGTATCTGCATGCACATACTCTACCTGTTCTCGTGATGCTTTCGCAGGAAGAATTCGTTTCACCTTCTTCGTCATACCACACGCTTCCAGCTTCCTCATCGTGCAGATCAGCCGTTCCGCACTCTCAGGATGAGCCCCTGTATCGTGTCTCGAATAATCCTCGTGATAAATGAACCCAGCACTTGTATTCATCTTTTCTTGAAGTGAATGAATTTATAACTGAAGTAAAGGGTTATAAACTTTTTAAAAGGCTACAAAGATAAGTAAGTGTTAGTTAGAAGCAGGTGTGTACGTACTATATAATGACGGAATTAAGAGAAGGCGACCACATAAGGATACGAAAGAAGACTGATAGTGGTGTTGTTGTTTATGAAGGTATTGTTATGCCGACCGCTTCACGAAATATCGTGATGAAACTTGATAGTGGGTATAATATTGGCATAGATCCTGAAGATGTGGAAATTGAGGTTGTAGACCGGTTAGGAAGAGTAAAAGAGGGGAAACAGGAGGGTGAAAGGGAAGTAAGAACGGGGAAAAAGGGCGAAGAGCATTTACCCTCGTTGTCCATCCTCTCTACGGGCGGCACCATAGCCTCTAAAGTGGATTACAGAACTGGTGCGGTTTCTCCTCAGTTCTCCACCGGGGATATACTTGAGGCAATCCCTGAATTAGGCAGAATAGCTAACATCAAGGGAAAAGTGGTTTACAGCATACTGAGCGAGAATATGCGTGCTGAATATTGGAAGAAGCTCGCAGCAGAAATTTACAACGAGATAAAAAACGGTGCGGAAGGTATCATCGTCACGCATGGCACGGATACCATGGGCTATACCGCTGCAGCTCTCTCGTTCATGGTGCGAACCCCGGTGCCTCTTGTTCTCGTTGGGTCACAACGCAGTTCAGACCGCCCCTCCAGCGATGCGACAATGAATGCGATCTGTGCTGCGAAGGTTGCGAGTAGCGACATTGCTGAGGTTGTGGTGGTAATGCATGGGAGCAGCTCCGACGATTTTTGTTCTATTCACCGGGGCACGAACGTGCGGAAGATGCATACCTCCGCGCGTGACGCTTTTCAATCGATAAACGATGTTCCAATCGGCAGGGTGTACTATGATGCGAGCGATCTGGATAAAATGAGGTTTGAGTTCTGTTCCTCCTATAAGAAGCGAGGTGAGCACGAATTGGAGCTCCGAAACAAGCTTGAGGAGAAATGTGGCCTTATAAAGTTCTATCCCGGTGCAGACCCTGCGATACTCGATTTCTTTGTCGAGCAGGGCTATAAAGGCATTGTAGTAGAAGGAACAGGATTAGGGCATGTATCGGCGGAGTGGATTCCAAGCGTGGCGAGAGCGGTAAAACGGGGCATACCCGTGGTGATGACCTCACAATGTTTATATGGGACAGTATGTGACAGGGTGTATGATACCGGTCGTGATTTACTCCATGCGGGTATAATAGAAGGTGAGGACATGCTGCCGGAAACCGCGTTGGTGAAGTTGATGTGGGTTCTGGGTCAGACTACTGATATGGAAGAAGTGAGGCGATTGATGCACGAGAAGATTGCCGGGGAGATAAAGGGGAGACGCACGATATGAACATACTCGCTCTTGATATAGGAGCTGGAACACAGGATATCATGGTATATGACGAAGAGAAGGGATTTGATGCAGCTTACAAGCTCGTGCTACCTTCTCCCACGCGCATCTTCGCCGCGGAAGTATGGAGAACAAAGGAGGATGTGGTTATCTTCGGCGATACTATGGGCGGTGGTCCCTTCACGCATGCCATTCTCGAACATCTCAAGAACTACAAGGTTTACATGACCGAAAGTGCCGCACGAACACTCAGAGATAATTTGGATATCGTTAAAGAGTATGGGATCGAGATTATAGCTGAGGATGAGATCGAGAAGATAAGTGAAAAAGCGGCGCCTATAAAAATTTCTGACTTCAATCTCCAGCTTTTGCCGGTTCTTTCTTCGTTCGGCGTGAATACTGCTTTTGACGTTATTGCGATAGCAGTTCAGGACCACGGTGTAGCACCACAAGGAGTCACCGACCGAGAAAATAGGTTTCGGTTAATCGAAGGGAAGGTTGGAGGCGGCATAGAATCCTTTGCGTATCTCGACGATGTGCCAGAATATCTGAGCAGGATGAACTCGGTATTTCGTTCGGTGAAACGATGGTATGAGGGACATACCCTCTTGATGGATACGGGACCTGCTGCGGTCTTAGGCTCGCTTGAAGATGAGCGGGTGAAAGGGAAGAAGAAGGTGGTGTGCATCAATGTTGGAAATGCACATACCATCGCGATGGCTTTGAACGATGGCCGAATAGCCGGTGTCTTTGAGCACCATACTCATCTCCTTGATAAACAAAAGCTCGAGTACTACCTTAAAAGACTCACAGATGGAACGATAACCTTTAAAGAGGTCTTTGACGACAGGGGGCATGGTGCATTAGCACTAAGTGAAACCCACCCGGAGATCGTATCAGTGACCGGCCCGAAGAGGGAGAAAATGAAAGGACTTGGTATTTTTGCCGCTCCCGCAGGTGATATGATGATGCCCGGCCCGGTGGGCTTGGTAAAAGCGGTGATGAGCCGTTTATAAATCAGAAAGGTAAATTTAGGACTCCTCATTCAGATATCGACAACCCAGAACCTGTTGGGGAAAAACGCTTTCCGCAAGTCTTCTATGCGCCTTCAATTCCTTATAAATTCTGAGCTGTTGATCGTTGGAGAGCAACCTCCATGCCGCTTTGGAATTCTCAAAATCCCCTACAGCTATTGAAACTTGTTGGGCAGCGCTTACTAAATGATCCTCTATACTGTGCTTGTCCGTGTGGATTGCATCAAGACCGTTAATAACGAGAATTAACTTAAATTCTTTGCTACCGTACTTACCCTTGAAAATTCTCACTCTTTCTTCACCATCACTTTCAATTACTTCTAACGCACTCTTCGTAAGTTCTTTCCAATCGGTTTGGATACGCTCAGAAATTGCGTTCAACTGATCATCTTCTTGATCCATTAAAACCAGGACTTTTCGAACTTTATCTTTAAGATATAATGGGATCACGCTAATGAAGCCGTACCTCCTCTCCGTTTTTGGTTTAACAATCCCAGCGATTTTGTCACCATTTAAATGAAAAGCAACTATGCTGACCGCAATATCATCGGGCGTTCCGTTACCGATGACCACGAGCGTATCCAGCGTTCGAATATCCGTTTCTTTAATAAGAACGTCCATCCTGAGCTTCTTCTTCGAAATGCCCGCTATCTTTGCAGCTAATTTGCTGCTCGGCTCTACCGGATAGAGTCTCATAGCAAGAATGGCTCCGCGACCCGAACGTCAATCCCAGCTTCGAGATACTCCTCTATCTCCTGTAACTTGAACTTTCTGGTCTTTAGAACGCCCTTCTCCAACGCCGTCAGATAAATCGCCGCTTTCTCCTCGTTAACACCTGCGATCGTCCTCGCAGCCTCTAAACTATGCGTAGTCACAATGACCTGATCTCCTTTTTCTAAGATATCAAAAAACCATTCAGCAAGGCTCAGTAGCATTCTGGGGTTAAGATGCGCTTCAATGTCATCCCAGAGCAAGACTTTCGGTTGCTCTAATTCGTACAGGATCTTAGCAATTACGTAAATCTGAAAACCTTCACCAAGATCACCAAGTCGTATTCTCCGCCCATCTTCTAAGAGCCCATTAATCGCATGTTTTCCACCAAGCCACGGTTCTATTGTTATATCTTTATACTTATCATAAACCAGCCCTGAGATATCTTCCGCGACTTTTTTGGCAATTCCTAAATTGGTGATTGTTACCCAGTTATCGTTTACGTATCTATGGCTACTTTTACTCAACGCCGCGCTAACTAAGAGTGCATTATCTACGAACATCTTTTTAAGGTTTGGGTATGGGGAAACTCCCACCAGAGATATATTTAGAGTCCCCATTGGGTTTACTTTTTCCTCTTTACCTGCAATAATGACTGATGACTTATGTCCTGTCTCTTTGTTCGTCGAGACCAAAATATTTACGGAATTTTCGACAACGAATTGAAGAAGATACTCCTCGCCATCCACGACACAGCGAATCTCAGCGTTTTTTGCCGTGTAATTGTAGAGCAGGAAAGCATATCCCGCACTGTTGAGAGTTTCGTGGAGCGATTGAATGACTTCTGCAGCTGAGTTCTGACTATCAGGAATCACATAGGGAACTTTACGAAACGGATTTGGAGCTAAGAACAGAGCTTCGAGGATTGTTGACTTCCCAGAATTATTTCCTCCTAAGAGGATTGTCAGTGGAGCTAATTCGATCTCCCCTTCTTTTATTCCTCTGAAATTCTTTAGTTGCAGTTTCGTTATCATAGTCGTTGCTAGTATCTGGTAATAAATAAAGCTTACTGTGACTATTTATTCCTAAAATTTTTACTTACTTAAGGGTCGAGGAAAAATGATAGTAAAATCCATCCTTCCGTTTATCGCAATCGGTTTCTTCCTTCTGGCGCTGATATTCCGTCATAAACCCCTTCTTAAAAGAAAGCGGTTTCGGAAAGAACCAATCTCGTTCTTTGAGGAAGTCCTTTTTTCCGAAGGATCATTTGGAAAAGTAGCAGGCGCGTTGGGGTGGCTATCTTTTGCCATTTACTGCTATGCTGAGGTCTCATACTATCTCACCGAAGACGAATACTTTGATGCTTCTGTAGCGCTCGTATTTCTTGCCTTCTCACTTCTTTTAGCTGCTCTTATGATGAAACCAAAGACAGTGGTAAACGGAAAAGGAGATGATGATCTGTTCTTCACGATAACCAAAATTGCACTGATCGCCGCAGTCTTTTACTTTCCGTTCTCCGAGATACCCACTCTTGAGAGACTTCTCATTTACCTCACCACTACAATTACTGCCACGGTACTCAATCTTTTCAACGTGGGTGTTTATACCGTGTACCCTTCCAGCATTTACACCACGAATAGTTCTTTTCATGAGCTCTACAGATATACCCCGATAGAGATTATCCTGGCGTGCACGGCGATACAGAGTATGGTTCTCTTTACCGGCCTGGTATTTGGTGTCAAAGCCCCGCTCAAAAGGAAGCTTGAAGCCTTTTTTGTCTCTGTCCCTACTATTTATCTGCTGAACATAGTCAGAAACGTGTTTGTCGCCGCGGCGTATTTCGAGCAGTGGTTTGGGCCGCCCCTCCAGAGCTTTTACGTTGCACACGGCATAATAGCG
>JACUTR010000017.1 GCA_014859735.1 Candidatus Methanophagales archaeon
ATAGCGCTGCAAGGTCAGATCGTCCCCCACTACTTCACCAAATATAAAGAAATTATGTTTGCCAATCCGTTTTGCATATTCACGCACCGCGTTACAGAATAAAGCAGTTGCGCTCGATTCCATGTGTTTCACGGTATCTACCCGGAACCCGTCAATATCCGTGATCGTAATCCAGTATTTATAGACTTTGATAAGGGTATCTAACACGTTGGGTTTAGTGATATCCAGTTCTTTCAAGCTCTGAAAGTCACCGTTGATTGCCTGATCGGGGTCGTTCCAATTCCAAATCTGCCCCCTTCTCTTATAACATTCCCGATCCTGAAGCTCCTTGGGCCAGGCAGCATCATCGCTCTGGAAACCCCGTGTGGGATCAACTTCCCGCCAAAAACCAAAGTCAAAGGGGCCTGGTGCATCGTGCCAATAATAGTAGGGGTAATCACCGGGATACGCCCAGTTGTCGCCGGTGTGGTTGAGGATAATGTCCAAGATGAGATACATGCCTCGTGCGTGGGCCTGCTTCACCAGTTCCTGAAGGTTCTCCAAGGTTCCAAACCGCTTGTCCACCTCCAGAAAATTCTGAATGCCATATCCATGGTAGGTGTCATTTTTCTCCTGACGGTTTTTGAAGATAGGACTTAACCAGATAGCAGTGCAACCAAGGTTCCGGATGTAATCCAGTCGGCGGGTGACGCCTTTGAGATTTCCTCCTTGAAATGATTTACTCTGTTCAAAATCGCGACCCCGAGGAGCTGAGTGTGGGTCATAGGGCGGGATATTATCCTGATTGTTATCGAACCGATCAACTAAAAGGAAATATATGAACTGATCTCTCCAGTCGCGCGGTGATGGGAAGACTTCACCCGGTGGCGTCAAGTCTAACTCGCTTACCGATTCCATCTGTTTCGACATTTTCATCCCTCTTTTTTACCTTTTTAAAATCGCCGCCTTCTTTGGCTCGGGAAAAATTCCGAACCACCTTCCTTTATCCCTCCCTTCATCACGTTGAGGGAGGAATAGTAGGACGCTTGTGATAGCACCCTTAAAAAGTGATTTGTGAATTTTTGTGAACGAGTGCTATAAACTTGGTATACGGTCTACTTCATAGCAATAAAACTCGATTGCCGTATACGAGAAAGATATTCAAAAACCAACTTAAAACAACCCTTGCGCTCGATTTTTAAAATAAAGTATCCCGGATGCTTATTTGCGTTCGAAGCTCCTGGTAACGGTGAATTTATCTATACCGTACACCTGCTTGTATACGGGCAACTCTTTTCATCGCCTCGGCAAAAGCGCGTTCCCTGCTCTTTCCAACCCCTATTCCGGTGGCTATTGGCTCACCAGGCTTTAAAATCCTGCCTTTATCCGGGATATCAACTATTCCAACCCCTTTATCAAAATCTTCTATGACAATCCCTTCTTCTTTGGCAAATGTGATCGCTTTTGCCGCATATCGTTTCGTCTCCGCCCTTTCTGGTAACTCCCCTCTCACCGCGTTCACATGCGCATCTACTAAGTTTAAACCGGTCGAAAGCTCCACGGTGTCCAGACTTCCTTGAAAGCGTGGATTCACTTCGATGACGAAGGGGCCATCGTCAGTACAGACGAAATCAACGCCGTTCGAGCCGGTTAATCCCAATTCATTCATTAATTCTTCCGCAATCTCGCACATCAGAGCTGAAAATGGTGTTACAAACGGTGAGATGTTCCCGCAATAGACAAAGGGGCCGGAAGCGCAGAGAGAATCCAAGCCTATCAACTGCTCATTCACACTGACCGCAATCGCCTCTTTTTTGGTCGCAAGTAGAGATACAGACGCATTTTTTCCCCGTATATATTCCTGGTACAAAAATTCGGGTAGCTGGTTAGCCCATCGAAGCAATTCCTCCTCACTATTACAAAAGAAATTGGCGGTCCCGCCACCACCACACGCGGGCTTTGCTACCACGGGATAATGAAAGTGCTTCGCTTTTTCTGCTGCGGCTGCTAGTTCTCCGCCGGTATAGGTAAGCGGATGGGGGATACCGAAATCGTCCAATCGAGCTGAAAGCCACGTTTTATTCGATATTGCGTTCATCTTCCCCGGTGCATTCCCCACTATCTTTTTCATCTCCTCTTCGTTTAAAAACCCAAAATCCGCACTCTCAAACCCCGATGCTACGATCACACCATCCATCTCTCTTATCCGTTCTTTAAGATATTCGGAATGAGCCTGAAGCTGAAGTGCATTTAACGGGAAATAACTTTGTGCACAGCTTCTCGTATCAAGATCACCAAAGGCATCCGCGGCATACATCTCATACCCTGCTCTCCTGCCCGAGCAGACAATGTGCCTGACGGAATACCCTATTGCCAATATTTTATGTATCTCCCGCATTTTTGCCCGCTGCACGTAATTAAAAAACAATCAACCAGCACCAACTATGCACTAAAACTTTTCCTTTTAAAAAGAAAGGGTTTTTTTATTCAGTGATGATAAAACTTTCTTTCTGAGAAAGCTCTGTGATGTGATGGAGAGAGATATGCCGTATTTCAGAAGTGAACCGCAGAAAGCAGATTTTTTGAAGCTTGAAGAGGGAATATTAGCGCGGTGGGCTAAAGAGAAGACCTTTGAACGCAGCGTTGACCGGAGGGTGGGCTGTGGTAAGTTCGTCTTTGTTGAAGGGCCACCAACTGCAAATGGGCTTCCACACCCAGGGCACATCCTTACACGGGTTGTCAAAGACCTCGTGCTGAGATACAAAACGATGCGTGGGTTCTATGTGCGAAGAAAAGCGGGCTGGGACACACATGGTCTGCCGGTGGAGATCGAAGTGGAGAAGGAGCTGGGGATAAGCAGCAAGAGAGAGATAGAGATATACGGGATCGAGAAATTCAACCGAAGATGTAAGGAGTCAGTCTTCAGGTATGAAAAAGAGTGGGTTAATGCCACCAAACGTGTCGGATTCTGGATCGATATGGATGACCCCTACATAACGTTTGATAATACGTATATAGAATCGGTCTGGTGGTCATTAAAAGAGATATGGAAGAAGGGCTTGCTTTATAAAGGGCATAAAGTCGTTCCTTTCTGTCCGCGGTGTGAGACCACGCTGAGTAGCCATGAGGTAGCACAGGGCTATCAAGAGGTAGAAGACCCTTCGGTATACGTGAAGTTCAAATTGAAAAATTATTATGAGGTAAATAAGGAAGAAGAGCCGCTCTACCTGTTAGCCTGGACCACGACACCATGGACACTCCTCGGGAATATCGCACTTGCGGTTCATCCTCTACACAGGTATGTCAAGGTACGAGTAAAAGAGGGGTCTGAAGAAGCGGTTTTGGTCCTTGCTGAAGCTCGATTGGATGTTTTAGAGGGCGAATATGAGCTATTAGAACGATTTACGGGTAAGGATCTTGAGGATTTGAAATATGAGCCGCTGTTTGACTATGCGAAGGTAGAAGGTGGTGAATCGCATAAAGTAATCACCGCCGATTTCGTTACCCTCGAGGAAGGTACTGGTGTCGTTCATATCGCACCCGCATTTGGCGAAGTAGATTACGAGGTATGCCGTGAGAAGAAGCTGGGCTTTTCACAACCTGTGAATAGCGAAGGGCGTTTTACCAATGAAGTCTCGCTACTGGAAGGCATCTTCGTGAAGGATGCTGATAAGCGTATAATCGAGATGCTCAAGGAGCAGGGTTCCTTGTACAAAGAGGACCGGTATTTGCACTCGTACCCCTTCTGCTGGCGGTGTAATTCGCCCCTTTTGTATTACGCACGGGGATCGTGGTTTATCGCAATGTCGGCGCTCCGTGATAATGTGCTTGCGAATAATGAGAAGATCAATTGGTATCCCGACCATTTGAAATACGGGCGATTTGGTAACTTCCTGGAGAATATCGAGGATTGGGCGCTCAGCAGGGAGCGATTCTGGGGCACGCCGTTGAATATATGGATATGCACCAGGTGTGGGAAGGAGTATTGTGTGGCGGGTATAAAGGAATTACGGGAAAAGGCAAAGAATTCTGTTCCCCCCGACATTGACCTGCACAGACCGTATATTGACGAGGTGGTGCTGACGTGCGAAGCGTGTGGCAGCGAGGCGAGACGGGTAAAAGATGTGATCGATTGCTGGTACGATTCAGGTTCTGCGCCCTTTGCGCAATGGCACTATCCCTTTGAGGATGAGGGGTTCAACCAGAACTTCCCCGCTGATTTCATTACCGAAGCGATAGACCAGACGAGGGGCTGGTTCTATTCCCTGCTCGGGGTTTCAACTACGATTTTTGATGCCCCGCCGTATCTCAACGTGCTCTCGCTCGGCCATATCTTGGATGAGAAGGGCGTGAAGATGAGTAAGAGCAAGGGGAACGTCGTTGACATAAATGGTATCTTTAATACTGACGGAGCGGATGCGTTACGGTGGTATCTCTTCACTGCAGGTCCCTTAACCGAGGACATCCGGTTCTCGGTCTCTGCGATACGAGAGAAGCAGAATAAGTTCTTGAATACGCTCTGGAACTCTTATTTCTTCTTCGTCACGTACGCCACTATAGACAAGTTCAATCCGAGAGGGAAGAATATCCCGGTAGAGAAAAGGAGTGCAATGGACCGATGGATTGTATCGCGGCTGAACACACTCACGAAGGACGTCATTGATGCTCTCGAACGGTTTGAAATCCACGTTGCCGCGAGGAGATTAGAGGAGTTTGTCGTCGCAGACCTGAGCAACTGGTATATACGGCGGTCACGGAGGCGGTTCTGGATCGTCGAGGAGAACGTTGATAAGGATTGTGCGTATTTAACGCTGTATGAGGTTCTTGGTGCACTGTGCAAACTGCTCGCGCCTTTCGTGCCCTTCATCACCGAGCACATCTATCAGAATATGGTGCGAAGGGTTTTAGAAGACGAGCTCGCAAGTGTGCATCTCTGCGACTACCCCACTCCGGATGAAGCGCTTATAGCACTGGAATTAGAGGATTCGATGGGGCTGGTTTCCAGATTAGTAGAAGCGGGTAGGCGCGCGAGGTCAGAGGCCGGGATAAAGGTACGACAGCCGTTGAGGGAAGTTGTCGTCGTTTGTAGCAAGGGTGCGAAGGAGAAAGCGGCGAGTTTGGCGGGGATAGTGCAGGACGAGTTGAATGTGCACGAGGTGAGATTTGAAGAGGAGGGTGCAGCCGCCGCGGAGAAGTATAAGCAGGTGCACGTGGATGAAGGTACAACCCTGTTTTTGGACATTTCGTTGGACAGTAGTCTCATAGAGGAAGGGTTGGTGAGAGACATCGTGCGGAGGATACAGGGTATGAGGAAGGATCTTGACCTGGAATATACCGCGAAGATACGAATTCTGTATGAGGGTGATGAGGCGGTCAAAGAGGCGGTAAAGAAATTCCAGGATTATATCTGTGAGGAGACGCTTGCCGTAGGTATAGAAGAGGGATCGAGCTCCGCGAATGAAGAGCACCGGTATGAGAAGAGGTGGAGAATAGGCAAAAAGGATGTTCACCTCAAAATAGAATTTGTTTAGCCGAATATCCTTCGCATCAACAAAGTTTGAATTATGATGGAAAGTGATTTAATATATATCCTCCTCTTTATTTTATGCCTACGTGTGGGGCGTACCCGGGGTAAGCGCTAAAAAGCGAAGGCTCGATGAGCGATGAATGATGCAGGTACCCAAATAAAATGGTAGGGGGAAATGAAAAAGGGTAAAAATATTTCGAGATTTGATGCATTGCTAATGATATTCCTAATTCTCACGGCTGTGATCAGCTCTGATGGTTTTGCCTTTATGCCTTCGACAGCTCTTGCGTGCCCTTCTGGATCCTGCACATCTACTGCCAGCATCAACGATACAACGTTCAATAGCCCAATATATAGTGAGGGCATCAAAGATACCGACAGAGAGATTGGTATGGGGCCCTCCTCGGGTGATAAAACCATCTTTTACGATGACTTTCATGATGGCAATTACGATGGATGGACCGTAGTACGGGGGAGTTGGTCTGCAGCTAATTGTTACCTCGAATCTACCTGTGGACACTGCGGTGCATCAATTCAAACCCCTCTCAATATTAGTACAGAAAAGGCGGTATTTCAATTTTATGCGGCATTTCCTCTGTTAGATTGTCGAGGTGCAGGGTTCACCCTTAAGGATTCTCACGGAGATACCATCCTTTCTTTTGGGCCTGATTATTGCGTTCCTTGGGGAAGTCCATCAGAAGTCCGGTTTTGGATACGAGATGGTGGTTATTGGAGATGGACATGGCCCGCTGATACTGGGTGGCATTTCTACACGTTAGTTTTTGAGCGAGGGGAATACAGATTATTTTATGACGGAATCAGCATCATTAATGCAACGGGACCGGCAAGAATAGATGCAGCAACCCTCGAATTGGGGGGCTGGCAGCATCGAAACCCTGGAACAGGATATGACAATGTCATGGTAGAGTGGGAGGCTTTGGTCGAAGTGCCTGCATCCAAATACGCACCAAACTTATGGTTCGGCTCAACCGAAGAGCTCTATCCTACCAGCCCATTCTTTGATGACGAAGACCTCAGCGGTGAAGACAACAAAAATGACTATTATGCGCTGAGCCTCGATGAGAAGATGGATAACTTTACGATATACTATCATACTGTGGATGCTGGAGACGAGATTGTCTACGAGTACTGGTTCTACTATGCTTTCAACGATTTTGTCAACAAGCATTATCACGACTGGGAGACGGTGTATGTGTTCGTGGATAAGAGCACGGAAGAAGTTACGAGGGTGGTAGCGTCGGCTCACACAAAGGAATTCCCAAATAATGTTCTTGAAAATCCGCAATTTGCAGAAGGAGAGCATGCTGGCATACTTGTTGAGGAAGGTTCACATGCAAGTTGCACTGATAGGAATAACAACGGGTTATTTGAAAGAGACACTGACGTGACGAATGGATATGGTACTGTTATTACCCCATATCCACCGTATATAGCACAATGTCCATTTGCATGGGGAATAGGTTGGCTACCTCCATACATCTGGGACGAAGAGGATCAATTGAATGGATTTAGAATCACCTATGACAGTTCATATTACAATTTAAAAGAAATAACCGGTGATTTCATAAGTAAGTTTGGAGGATTGGATATGTTCCCCAATTCTCCTGCATGGTTAAGCGTAGAAATAGAGGTCCCAGTAATCGGTGGCACATATTTGGTGGAGCTGTTTGGATATCCTCCAGAACACCCATGGGTCGATAAAGATGGTAGATATTATCATCCCTACAAAATTATTCCAAAACTCAGTGATTTTGTCACAGGCACTGTTTCCGGAAGCGATACAACCGGTGCAATTGTCGTTATTTTAAGCGAGGAACCCTACTACACCTTCGCAGATGAAAACGGGAACTTTATGCTGAACAATATCCCCTATGGGGTCTATAACGTCGTAGTAAATTTGGAAGGATACACACCATACAAGCAGAGATTCATGCATGAAGGAAATACCAGTTTGGGGGTAAATGGCACCCTGTACATTATTCCTGAATCGGAAGCATTTAGAATCGAAGGGATTGCCACTGATGCAGAAGGCAACATTATACCCAATGCAACGATTAATGTTTACGATGAAAGTGGAACTCAGCTATTCACAACTCTAACAGATGAAAACGGGACATACTTGGTCATGGTATCCGAGAGGCAGGTATACACGGTTGAAGCTCTCACGGAGACCGAAGTTGGGTTGGCTAAAGTATCAGGAAAAGCTGGAAGCGTCGTAAGAGCCGATATAACCGTTGGCAAGGTGAGCATCGTTGAGTACATAGACAGAGAGTTACAGGATTTGATCGAAGAGGTAAATGGCGTGGATATAACCAAAGGGATAAAGAACAGCCTTCTGAGTAAACTTGAGAGTGCAAGAAGCAAAAACGAAGATGCACTGAAGTTCATTGGCAATGGCAAAGAAAAGCAAGCCAACAACATGCTCAATGCCGAGGATAATATAATGAACGCCTTCATCAATGAAGTAGAGGCGCAGAGCGGGAAGAAGTTAGCCGAAGAAGATACCGAACACGTAATAGCAGAAGCCATGAGCATTAGAGCATTGATCCGATTGGCGATAAAGACGCCGATATAGGGTGCGTAAGCTTTAAATGCGAGAAAGGGCATAAAAAATTGAAAAGGATGAGGGATTCGAATTCCTATCCTTTTATTTTTTGGATGGACAATGAAAGAAGATAAAATAGACCTGCTCAAACATCTGATAGCAGGTGCAGCTGGGTTTGGAATAGGCAGTCTTTTTCCTTTTAAATTTTATCCTGAAGCCATATATCATGTTATGGGTTATGCACATCCTAATATTATAGGGCTATTAATTTTCGGTGCGATTGGCGGTATATCACTTGGTATCATGTCTGGAAATACCAAAAAAATGTTATATCTCGCTTTATTGGGCTCAATTGGAATCTCCATAGGATTTGTGCTGTCATTTGTGTTTTTGTACCCATTTACAATTTTTATTTTATTTTTGTTTTCATCTTTATTACCCCAAAGTTCTCTTTCGTTTCTTATGTTTTTTATTAGTTTCATGTTTGGGGGGTTAATAACAGGAACGTTTTATGGTATTGCTCTAATGAATCGAAAGAAAATCTGGCGCATGGCTCTAGCCGGTGGATTTGGATTTGCTTTTGGGGCATTATTTGTCTTTATAATCTCCATCATAATCTATGGAATTAGTAATATGCCACCTAAGTCACCTCTTTTTTGGGGTACGAGTGCGTATATAATCTTTGGCTTGGTTGTGGGAACATTTCTTGGCATTGGCATGTACTTCGCCGAAAAACCACCCACCAACCCAGAAGAGAAGGCATGACATGCTCAATCTTTATTAGTTTAAGCGAAGAACCCTACTATACCTTCGCAGATGAACTTCTTTCTTATACGCTGCACGAAAAAATAGCAATTTTTATATAGGATGAAAAAAGATAGATAGGACAAAAAGGTGATGAGAAAGAGATGGGAGTATTAGTAGATTTGGAGAAGTGTGACGGCTGTAAGGATAGAAAGGAAAAGGGAACGAGCTCCTGCGTGGAGGAGTGCCCGGTAGAGTGCATAAGTTTGGTTGAAGATGACCCAGGCAGTGCTCCACACGGGCGAGAGCAGCATGCGGTGGTAAACAATGATGAGTGCACCGATTGTGAGGTGTGTATAGACGTATGTGACCAAGAAGCACTCAGCATGACGGAGTAAAAAGCTCGTGAGAACGTTTGATAAAACCTGATCAGTGACGAGAAAGTGGATACCGTTGAAGCGGAGATAAAAATAGAACGTGTAGAGGTAAAGAATCCGGAAGAGAAGCAGGTAATAATCGGGCAGGGTAATTTCACCATCTTTGCTTGCGATGACATCTTCAGGACGCTCTTGACCGCGGTGCCAGGGATAAAGTGCGCCGTTGCGATGAACGAAGCGGCGCCGAGATTGACGCGGGTTACCGGGAATGACGAGGGCTTAAAGAGGTTAGCGGGTGAGAACTGCCTCCGAATCGCCGCTTCTCATACTTTTTTTATCATACTGGATAATGCCTTTCCCCTAAATGTGCTGGGTGCGTTGAAGTCACATCCCGCAGTTGCAACGTTGTATGTGGCGTCTGCAAACCCTTTAGAAGTCATTGTTGCCGAGACGGGACTCGGACGGGCAGTGATCGGGGTGGTTGATGGGACCTCGGTGAACAGGATAGAGACCGAGGAGGAGAAGAAAGAGAGAAGAGAGTTGTGTGAGAAGCTGGGGTATCTGGTTGGTTGAGTAGCGGGGGTCTTGAACCCCATCACGGGTAGCCCAATGTTGTATATATATATGTGTGTGTGTGTGCATGTGTGTATGTGAATTTAAATCTAAAACGGCACCCCCATCGTGACATTCGGTTTTATTAATTAGGCCTTATCTCATCTCGTGAGGATGAATTTTCTGGGCACCGACCGACGCGCCTTCCTTGTTGCTGCTCTGAGAAGTGGTTTTGACCGTCCGAGCACCCTTCGAGGAGGAGACCCGTGCTGAGGATAAATTTAAATATTCTAAAGAATATAATATATAATATGGAAAAAGAGGAGTTGATACACTTACATATGTTATTAGCTCAATTTAAGAAGTACTGTGAGGATACCGGCTTGAATTGTGATTTTAGTAAATATGACCAATTGAATATCTCCCCGTTACAGGTGCACCGAAGCAAGGAGGAGCACAAGCAGGCTATATTTCTCCTTGGGACCGCACTTGCTTCAATGGCCGCGATGAACAATCTTGCGGCGAATAAGAAACCATCAAAAAGAACTCAAGAATAAGCACGCTTTGGAGGATATAACGCCTTTTTTAATTTAAATGTACCTTCTTGCATCGATTGCAATCGTCATCAACTCCTCTTGTACGCGGGGATCCTGATATCTTTTATAGTCACGCAGATACTCCACAATCACCGCATATTCTCGCTCTGCGAAAACGTCTCTGAGCCATGTTACCCCCTTCGACATAAACGGAATCAAAGAATGCAGCTCTATTCCCTGCTCTTGTGCAATCTCTTTCGCTCCTTGCTCTCTATCCAGTACGACGATGACATCTGAGCACTTCACATTTCTTAATCCCCGTATTTTTAGCTCAAATTCCAATTGTTTGAGCGCTACCACTTTACTATCAAACTTTGTTACCAGGTCATCCACCATCCCCACCGTATCACCATTCTCTAAGATACCTTCAATCATTGAATGTTCGCCATATCGTTTCACAAAATTGTTGAAGTCTCCTAATGACCTCACATTCTCTAATTTGCGTGTGAAACACGAAGGAATGTTTGCTGCTAAAGAAACAGCGGTGGCTATGGGTATGCCTGCGGTAGCAACGCCAATGATCCGGTTCACCTCGTTACATTCCTCTTTTATAAGAGTACCTAATGCAGAGCCGACTGTTCTGAGCAGCTCGGGGTATGATGACAGGGGACGTAATTGGATATAGAGCGGGCTCCATATGCCCGAAACGAGCGTCCACCCGTGCGGGTTATCCCGAAACCATGTCTTTATCATGCCCTTTTGATATAGGGCACGTATTATCTCTTTTCCCACGTCCTCTTTTTCTTCTTGCCAGCTCACAGGCTACTCACTCCGGATTAAGCCAAGTGCGTCATCGCAAAATCTCCGTGCTGCGGCTGCCACATCTTTGTGCTCATAAATTTCCCGCCCAATAATGGCATACGCCGCTGCACCTTCTAACGATTCAAAAGCGGATTTTATATCCCCTCCTTGTCTTCCGATACCCGGCATACAGTATTTAGGCTCGTTCACCATTCCGGACAATAACGTATGGTATTGTTTAATAACCCCGGGTTTGTTCCCTGGTATAACAAAATATTCCACGCCTTTCTCAGCAGCAATTGTGTACATCTCCACGGGTGCATCGTCTCTGATAAACCCGCCCTCCTTCGCTAAATATCCCTGATGCGTCATCTCTCCACCGACAATTGGGACCAACTTTCTTCCGAGGAGTGACTCGATAAATGCTGCTTCTGTCTGAGGCCCGGCCTGTGGCAAGATAATGACCCCCTTTATCCCTGCTTCAGCGCAGATGGTCGCAAATGTTTCGCCCATCTGGGGGATATCCGTTCCTGCTTTCTGGTGGTCATAGATCACGGGTAAATCGGTATATTCCTGCACAGTACTGACTAATTGAGGGAGCCCATAGGTCAATCCGAGTAGAGCCCCTATTTTATAGCCCACAATGCCCTCAAGGTTACAGGTAGCCTCGATGAGGTCCCTAAACGTTTTGATGTCATACACGTCACAAGCGGGTATCACGCCACGCTCAAGCTGAAATAATCCCCTCATCTTAGTTCCTCATATTTCGCTAACGCCGCCATAAAAGGTTAGGGTGGTCATTTTTGTCAACAGATATAGATTCAGATTTTTTATTTGTGCTGCCAATGTCCCCAGTTCGTCTATAATTCCCCTTAGCATTTTATCACTTCTCAAATCTCGATCAAAACTTCGCTGTGACAGTTTCAATTTCTCCCGCCTTTTCTATAATCCGAAGCTGAGTTACCTGAGGGATAGTTATTTCAGCCGCCCCCTCAGAATTAAGTTTCTCATACAGTATTCTGACAATGTTTTCATCTATTTTATTAAGAAAACGGAAAGCTGATGTTGCAAGATAAGGTTGGTTGACTTCAAAAGCAATCCATTTGCGGCCCAAACTTTCGGCTGCGGCACCCGTGGTATTTGAACCCGCAAAAATATCCAAAACGGTATCCCCGACATCAGTCAGCAATTTTATAAAGAATTCCGGAAGTTTCTGTGGAAATCTTGCTGGGTGCGATTGGACTCCTAAAATCTTACAGCATCGCAGATATTGTGAACTACTTTCAGTATTCGGGATTTGCAATAGATTTGGTGGAATTGCTCCACCTTTATCTTCACCAAAGCGAGCACTTATATCGTGTCCTGAAGGTCTTTTTTTCGGTGAATAATATTTCTCGCTGTTCTGAAGCAAGAGTTTCATCCTTTCAGAGTACGGAACTAACACTTTGGTGATATCTGCTTTTGGAAAGTCAGTCTTTGCCAGCCACCAAATAGTGTTAACCGCATCTTTAGCACGAATCTTACGTTTGTTTACCCATTCTATGGGGGATGGCAATTTAGATGGGTTAAACCAGAAGAATTCTTCTGCAAGGCTCCACCCCTGCTCATCGCAGAGTCTTATGAGGATTCTATAATTGTATAGAGATCGTACAGGTCTTTCTCTACGATAAGCACCTCCAAGGTCAAGTACAAAGCTACCCGTTCCCTTTAACACTCGTTTCACCTCGATAGTGAATGACAAAAGCCACTCTACATATTCATCCTGATCTATATTACCATACTCCTTTTGACGTAATAGTGCAAACGGTGGTGATGTCAGAACAAGATCTATTGACTCGTCAGACAGGCATTTCAGCAAGTCGAAGGCATCACCCAGATAAGCTGCACCGTAATGGGTAGTGTATAGGGGTTTAGGTAAAGATCTCATCAGTATTCCTCCAGTTTGTAAATCCAACTAGTCATTATTTTCCACAACACTGTCACAGCGAAATAAACTTCAGGATCTCTCGTTTTAAGTTGCTCTATTTCGTAAATGTATCTTTGCTGATCTTGAGTGCCAATAATGTAGGAAACCCACTGGCGTGCATCATCATCCACTAAAAGACTTAGCATATCTTGAAGGGTGAACTTTCCTGCCGTACTTAAAGCCCATGAAATTCCAGAACGCTTAGCAGGATGGGCTAGAGGGAAATCATGGATAATCTCTGGAGTAAAACGCTGAGCTAACTTAGCTAAAGCTCTAGCAGCTTCAATACGAATACTTTCTTCAACTGCTGTAAAGCATTCAATAAGAGCATTCAACGCTCCTCTGTTACGCAGCTCACCAAGAGCCCACGCAGCTCCAGCACGTATTTCCGGATGTTGCTCATTATCCAATACAGTATCTATTAAAAGTTGACGGGAAGCGTCTTTAGCGATTTCACCCAAAACGATAACACTTTCTAACCTGTTTTGAAGGTATTCATCACTTAAACACGCCTCAATAAAGTCATATCCACGATTATCATCACGATGCGCAAGACTTGCAGCAGTTTCAAGCCTTACATAGATATGTTCGCTGGAGTCATTAAGCTTGTTAACCAGAGAATCAGAAGCCTCTGAAGAATCAAAGAAAGCAAGAGCTTTAGCTGCCATGTATCTCTTGCTTAACGATGTATTTGCGAGTAATTTGATATAATGGCTTTCGGAAGTAGATTTATCACAGTCGAAGCCAAAAGTCACAGGAACTACAGAGGCGAGAATCTGATTTACGGCAATGTTATCACCGTTCTTAACCAAAGGCATCATAACTTGCCCTTTTTTTGAAAGTCTTAGAGTAACAAGTCGTTTATCAGCCTGCCTCTGATATTGAATTCGATCTTGGCTAACCGAAGTGATAGTACCAGAAGCATTGGCAATCGTGGCAGGCCAGATTATTCTGATTTCAAAACCTTCTTCTGCCCCTTTTGGCTTGGTTGAAATAGCATGACCATCCCTTTGGGCTAATCGGAGGTCTTTAACTGAAACGTATTGTATAAGCTCGCTTGCCTGCCAATCAACAGGCTTATCCCCTGCTCGATTACAGACCACAAACGCTACAAAATCATTATCATCCAAACCATAATCCCATCCTCTCTCTGGATCTACTTGAGAATGAGACATGGAGATTTCCAGCTTAGTTTTAGTCCGGTATTCAATACATTTTCCACAATCTACACAAAGGATATCTGGCACTCTGATTCGTTTAATCTTAATGTTTTTCCAAATCTTGAAGCTCCTTGAACCACGCTCAAGCTCAATGGGTGTGTGTCCTTGTTCTTTTAGGTTATTAAAAACCGCGATAGTGCCGGTAGCACCCATAGAAATTTTATCTAAAAAACTCACATCCGATTTAAACGATCGCCGATTTACCATTTTCTCATTTCTTTGTATATGCTGTGCTATTTGTCAGAATCCCCTAACATATAGTATTCATCAGCCTTAAGATTTAGTTTTCTACAAGGGCAGGAAATATGTTCGTATCCATCCACTTTTTCGTACTTTATGAATTTATGGCATTCGTCACACTCGATTTTGCGCTCTATATCCTTCCAGTTTTGAACAATATCTCTAACTTCTGGCGAACTGTAGTCTGTTTCAGACTCTTTCCAATGATCGCAGAAATTCCTAAATCCAGTATCGGCTTCAAAATCTGATATCAATTTTACAATTGAATTGTCTGATTTTAGCTTCTTCTGCATTCTCACTCTAAATGCTTGAAAGAGTTCAGAAAGAGTATACTCATTTCTCCTATTGTATTTCACGGAAGACTCCAAATTTTCACACAATTCTTGAAGTACCCATTCTAAATATCTACCAAACATCCATCCAGCCTCGGTAGGTTTATCTTGCGAAAGCAATTCATCTATTTGCTCGTAACTATTCTTCCCTGGTTCTATCCTTGGCCCTATCATATAATCCCAACCAGAAAAGCGTTTCCTTATCCATTGGGGGAAGCTTTTTTGAAGACGATCCAGCCAAATTGAGTCATGGGTAAAAAGTAGAATCTGATACTCTGAAAAATGTTTAGATAACAGATCAATGACTCGTGGTCTTTTATAAGTGTCAAAACTATTGGTTACATCATCAAGGATTATGAATTTGAAATTAGGATTAAAGTGTTTAGCGGAGGCTAAAAATATCGAGAGCCCAAAACTATTCAATTGTGATTCGCTTAAGAATTTATAAGCTGGACTAATTGGATCGCCACCGAACATAATTTCAAGCTCAACTGCTTTGTCTCTCTCAGAATATAACTTTATTTTAGGATCACCAAGAACATCAATATCTTGCTCTAAAATTTTAAAATATGCTGCTACATCAGAGGAAATCGCATCAAAAGATTCTTGCACACTTTTCTTGGTTTCTTCAACGTAATCACCTCTTACCTTCTCATAGGCGCTCTTTATTTCTTCAAGCCTCTCAATCTTTTTATTCAAGATACTCCACTTCAAGAAACTCTCCTGTAACTTATTTGCCGCCTGAAAATCGTCAACTAATGCCTTTCGTGTTTCGTCTTTTTCAAGATTTTCAACTCGCCTTGAAATCTCTTCTTTAATTTCACTTTCCGAATCTAATAAGGATCCAAACTCTTTTGTATCTACTTTCGTAAGAAAATCAGATCCTTTGTCTATGTCTTCTATCTTCTTTTCCAATATATCTCTGCATTCTTTCAAAGACAAAATTAGATTTTTCAGATCCCCGTTGAACCGTATAAGAGGAGATTCAAGCTCTTTTTCTTCCAAATCCGAACTAGTATGCTCAATTTTCCTGATTATGCCATCTATTGATGAAAAGAGCTCTTTTCTTCTCTTTTCGAGCTTATTTCTCCTATCACTCAGCACATCTAAATGACTTTGTTTACTTTTGATATGTTCGATTAAATTGCCTTCATAAGGTTGGTCACAGAGAGGACATCTATCATATATTTCAAGAGACTCAATAGCCTCTATTCCCTTTTCGTATAAATCTAAAAGAACGAGTTTTAATATAGCCTCTTCGTCTTGCTTGAACTCTGTAAAATCTTCGTGAAATTTGGAAATATTTGAGCGTATATCTTCCACAGGATAGAACTGGTTAATAATTCTCTGGATATCTTTCCAGAGCGAAAGTTTTTTGCTCTTCTCATCTTTTTCTACTTTCTCTCTTAATTTTGCAAAGCTTGTACTTACTTCAGCTTTTTCTTTAACAGGTGCAATACCGTGACGAGTGAAAATACCATTTAAAATTTTTATGAAACGTGCTATATCTTTAGGTTCTTCTCCAGAAGCTTCACGATATTCTTTGCTAGAACCATCTCTATCCCTTTTTAATTCTTCTAATTCTTCCTCTAAGCGTTTCGCACCGGTTTGCAATTGATTCTGAATATCAAGAGCTTTTCCAAAACCCATCTGGTAAGACAAAATTTCGTATTTCCTTGCTTTCCTTTCATATACGAACTCAGTAATATCGCGATACCTTAAGTGGCAAGGATAAGGAATAAATTCCTTCATCTTTGACAAATTCCCCTCAATTTTAGGTCTGGTTATTCGACTTGGATCAAATTCAGCTCTAATTTTTCCGATTTCTTTATTCGTAAATTCAATTTCTATCCACGTTTGACCGCCTTTGGCTTCTTTGTGAGGAAAAGCACGTTCTCCTGCACCTTCACGGGCAAGATGTTCTATTCTGCCTGAATATAACCACTCCCACGCATCAACAATAGAACTTTTACCGCTGCCATTCTTACCATAAATCATCATGGATTGGATTGATTCATCCTTCTGGAAGTCAAGTTCTAAAGGAGAAGTGTTTATACCTCGAAATCCTGAGATAGTAATTTTCTTAATTTCTCCCATGTTAATCCTCCTTTATCTCCTTTTCTAACTGTTTTGACACCCATTCCATAAATTCATCTATATTAAACCCCTCTTCTGAAATACAGGCTTTTATTTCAGCGATTACCTCTTTATTGTATTTTTCTGAATCAACAGCTTCTTCAAACCATTTGATAGGATCTTTCATTTTCAATCACTTTTAAATGTGTTAAAGTCGCGATTCCATATAACTCCAGCATATCCGGGAGTTTTACAAATGAATTTCTCATATCTCAAAAACTCTCCCTTTATCCTTTTTATCACCCTCCCTTATTACCTCACACATCTTTTACTTATGACAAATCGCAATATAAACATATAGCAAACCAGAAATGCCACCTACCGTATTCTCCTCATTTTCGAGCCCCATCCAAAAATCCATCCTGGAAAAGGGCTTTTCAGTTCCTACCGAACCCCAGAGCAAAGCGATCCCTCCCATAATGGCGGGGAAGAACGTGTTATTGATTGCACCGACCGCGACAGGGAAGACGGAAGCGGCATTGCTGCCTGTTCTCGATGCGTTAATCAAGGCGGAGCGCGTCCCCGGCATAAAAGTCCTGTACATAACGCCACTGAAGGCGTTGAACCGGGACATGCTTGAGCGATTACAGTGGTGGTGCAAAAGGCTTGACCTGCGATTGGGTGTGAGACATGGAGACACCTCAGCTCGAGAAAGAGAGGCCCAGGCAATGGTTCCACCCGATATCTTGATCACCACACCGGAGACGTTACAGGCGATATTACCCGGTAAGATAATGCGCCAACACCTGGCAGCGGTCAAATGGGTAATCGTGGATGAAGTGCATGAACTCGCGATTGACAAACGAGGTTCGCAACTCGCACTTGCCTTAGAGCGGTTACGCGACTTAAAGAATGGCGAGTTCCAGATCATTGGCTTATCCGCTACGATAGGCACGCCCGATAAAGTGGCAAAATTTTTGGTTGGGGCAAAACGAGATTGTGAGATAATCACCGTTCCCGTATCCAGGGCAATGCAGGTCGAGGTCCATTATCCACGAGCCGATTCGCGCGATTATAAACTGGCTGAGGAGCTTTATACGTATCCCGAAGTTGCCGCGAGGTTACGGTTGATGAAAGAGCTCATCGAAGAGCATAAATCCACCCTGATATTCACCAATACCCGGTCGATAACCGAAATTCTTGGTAGCAGGTTTCGCGTTTGGGACTTGAATTGTGGGGCTCTGCCTCATGTAGGGGCTCCGCCCCACGACCCCGCAAGCCCTGGAAGGGCTTTACTCGTGGGTGTTCATCATGGCTCGCTCTCCAAGCTCTCGAGAATTACTGTTGAAAAAGGTCTTAAGGAAGGCACGTTGCAGGGGATTATCTGCACGAGTTCATTAGAATTAGGGATAGACATCGGGCGGTTGGATTTTGTTATCCAGTATAACTCACCGCGGCAGGTCACGAGGCTTCTCCAGCGAATTGGGAGAAGCGGTCATAGAATTGGAGGGATTGCTGATGGTGCGATCGTGGTCCAGGATTCGGATGATGCCTTAGAGGCGTTAGTAATTTGTCGCCGTTCTCTTGCAGAAGATTTAGAACCCGCGGATATCCCTGAGAAACCGCTTGACGTCTTGGCGCATCAAATAGCAGGATTGCTTCTGGCAAAACGGAAATGGAGCTTTGAAGATGCGTTAAACGTAATAAGAAAAGCATATCCTTATCAAGACCTTAAAGAGGACGAATTGGGCCGCGTTTTGAACTACATGCATTCGAGAATCCCACGGCTTCTGTGGTTCTCTGCCGAAGACCGAATATTTCTCAGGCCACAACGGATAAAAGCCCTCTATACGTATTATTTCGAGCATCTCTCCATGATCCCTGAGGAGAGACATTTCCTGGTCATTGACGAAGATGATAACCCCGTGGGCGTTTTGGATGAAGCTTTTGTTGCTGAGTACGGCACTCCCGGGAACAAGTTTATAGAAGGCGGCCGTGTCTGGAAGATATTGCACGTGTATGGTGAGCGGATTTATGTAAAGCCCGAGGAAGACCCAACGGGTTCCATCCCGAGCTGGGCTGGGGAAGAGATTCCAGTTCCTTGTGCGATTGCTGACGAGGTAGGAAGGATTCGTGGGGTTGTGGAAAATGGGCTCAGGAGTGGTAACGGGGTTGAGAAGATAGGAAAGGAACTGATAAAGAGCTATCCGTGTAGCATAGGAACTATCACCAGAGCCTTAGACGAGGTTGTCCAGCACGTGAAAAGAGGTTATCCCGTCCCAACCGATACGCTGTTAACCCTCGAACGATGGCATGAGTATATAATCCTGCAGTGCTCCTTTGGACTCCTCGCTAATAGAACCTTAGCCATGCTCTTAGCTGCTGCACTCTCAGACCAGATCGGTGCTCCGGTGGGCGTGCAGCACGATCCGTACCGGATACTGCTCAGGACCGCGGATACCGAAGTGGAGCCTGAGGATGTCGAGGAGATTATCTACGATTTATCAACAAAACCCATTGAAGAGCTCGCCGTGAAAGCGTTGGCCCGAAGCAGATTATTTAAGTTAAGGTTTATCCATGTGGCACGGCGATTTGGCGCTATAGCCAGAGATGCGTCGTTGAGCGACCTTGATCTGGATAACGTGATACGGAGCTTTGAAGGCACCGCGGTCTTTGACGAAGCTTTGAGAGCGGCTCAGGACAAAGATGTGGATATACCCCTGACTGCCCAGCTTTTAAAGCGGATACATGAGGGTGAGCTCAAAATCGCGGTAATAAAGGGAACTGAGGTCAGCCCTATTGCAGGGATCGTCGAAGTAATAAGAAGGGGATACGAGCTCATCCCACCTGAGCGGATGCACCGTGTCATCCTGAACTATGTGAAAGCGCGGCTGGTAGATGAATCCTTGACATTTGTCTGCACCAACTGCTGGCAGTATACCGAAGTGAGGAGAATAAACGATGTCGAAACGGATATTTTCCAGTGCCCTGAATGCGAATCAAAGAGGATAGGGGCATTAAAAGCAGATGAGCGCGAGGTGAGAAGAGGGATAAGTAAAAGCAAAGGCAAAAGTAAAAAAGCAAGCAAGGTATCGAGCGACGCGACAAAATCCGCTGAATTGATTGCAACCTACGGAAAGGCTGCTCTGCTTGCTCTTGCGGGCAAAGGGCTCACACCTGATGATGCGCGAGAGATCTTGAAGAAGGAAAATACAGTAAACAATCACTTAATAGAGCTCATAATCGAATCAGAAAAGGAGATTTTGAAGCACCGCTTTTATCGGTATAGAAAGAGGTAGTTGTAGAGCTCGGTGCCATATATATATATATCATATCTTAATTTCCCCCAATACAGGCATGTAATCGTAATTCGCACCAATAAAAACCCTATTTTCATGGTTTCCTGGTATGTATGGTATTTATTAAAGAAGGGTTTTATTATCTTTTTGCTTTGGTATATCTATCGGGTAAACTTCTCGTTCCATCGTTTCAGCACCCATTATGATCCTGTACCATGTATAACTATCTCTACTTTAAGATGCCCCGATATGCTTACCATTACAATCCAATCGCCACAAAGGTTTCCGCAGAACCTTTTGCGATTCTTTCGAGGACTCCACAATGCTAAACCCTTACCGGGTTTCCGGGGTCAATGGGGCGAAGCCCCGTTAATACTAAGCCCTAAAAATCAGTCATAATGCGGAACTGATCCACCTCTTCCACGCCCATCCTCTGAAGGAACGCTCGTGCCGCGCCATTCACATCCTTCGCAACGGTAATCGCTCGACCAACCACGAGAATATCAGCCCCGGCATTCAGCGCTTTCTCGACCTTGTCCACTCGTATCCCGCCCGCCACGGCAACGAGAATATTGTTATCGCAGACCTGCTTTATCTCCTTTATATCTCCCCACTCACTCTCCAGGTTCTGGATTTGCTCGACGTCGATCGCCCGGTGCAACTCGATGATGTCGGGCTTCACGGGCAGCTTCGTAAGCACTTCCAGCGGTTCTTGCACGTTCAGCGTGTCCATCAGCGAGAGTGCCCCAACCTTCTTGCACTCCGCGATAAACTTCTCCATCGTCTTTAGCGGAGCCAACCCCGAAAAGCCTACAACATCAGCAGTCGCATCGCCAGCCATCCTCGCCTCTAAGTTGCCCGTATCCAACGTCTTGAGGTCGGCAACGACAACCGTCTCAGGCCTCAGTTGGTGTATCTTCTGCACAACCTCTACGCCATACCGCTTGATGAGCGGCGTTCCTGCCTCTATTATGATCGCGTCAGTTCGTGGCAAGGCTCTGACAACTCCCTCTACCCTCCTCCAGTCTGGAATATCCAATGCAACCTCCAAGTATGGTGGGTTCTTCAGATTATTCATCCTGAATCCTATCATAGCATGTATAGATTTATCTTTCTCCTCTAAAATTGTATCGATGCCGGGGAACTTTTGCATTGCCCGGGTGAGTGCGAGCTTTGTCGCCGCATAGTTATATCGGTATATCCGCTGATAATCTTTACCCCTCGGGTGGATGAAGACCGAAACGATAATGACGAGTTCTTCTGCTTCCGCTTTCGGTATGATGCCCTCCTCGACCGCATCAGCAACTGCCTTCGCAACTGCACTCTGGGCAGGCCCGAAGATCTTCTCTGCATCCTCAAGGTTTCTTATGCTCACCTTGGGCACGAGCAGCGTGGACGGCTTAGCGGGAAGATTAGGCCTCACCACGGCAAGAATGGGCGTGTGTCCTTGCCTCGGCTGTGCAAACGAAGTAACAAAGGCGATACCTGCCGCATCCTTCTTACTGCCTATGATAAGGTCAATATGCGCTATTTCTGGCTCCTCGCCCACCAGAGCCTCGCCCACCAAGAATCCACCGTTAATCATACATATCTATTTTATACTCGTAATCCTTCTTCTTTGCGAAATTGACAAGCTCGCTGTTCTCGTGCCATATCCGTATATGGATAAACCCTCGCCGCTCGTCCAGGCCCATAATCTCTCTCACAAACGTGGGGAAATCCGGAGGAATGGTTTTGTTATCCCGTATAAGATAATCCAGATAATCCTCGAGAAACAGTATCCTGCCCTCCTTACCCTTCTCCTTCAACTTGATCTTCAGTTTTTTATGAAATACACTCTCCTCCTCGTTAACTTCCTCTTCACCCATCTGGCCACCTCTATACTTTTTCTGTGTTTATTTAGTTCCTTTTAAAATCCCAATTCCAATATATACCAATACTACCAAACATGTGGGGCTCTGCCCCATCACGGGCTCCGCCCGTGCCCCCGCAAGCCCAGGAGGGGCTTACCCGCAAGCCCTGTAAGGGCTTATCCCAAATCCCAATACTACCAACAACTTTTCT
>JACUTR010000018.1 GCA_014859735.1 Candidatus Methanophagales archaeon
ATTTGTAATTTTGGTCATTTGGATTTATTTAGTCATGGGCTCTGCCCGCGTTCCCGCAAGCCCTGAAAGGGCTTATTTAGAAATTAGAGCTGAGGATTTATAAGCACAGGATATTGAATTGAATAAGAAGAAGATGGCTCTTGATTCTCTCTTGCGTGCCTTTGTAGATAAGTGGGGGTTAGTGAGAACGATTGCGCGATTTCTCGCCGCCAGAGGTATCTCGCCGAATTTCTTATCCCTGCTCTCGTTCCTCTTCGCAGTACTCGCCGGCATCTTCTTTTTCTTATCCGGCACGAGTTCGTCTTTTAAGCTCCTTTTAGCACTCGCGGCCATCTTCGTCTGCCTGAATGCCCTTTTTGATGGTCTTGATGGTGTTTTAGCGCGCGAAATTGGTAACGCAAGCAAGAAGGGGGATCTCCTTGACCACGTGATTGACCGCTATTCAGACATCTTCATTATCGGCGGTATCGTCTTTGGCGGCTATGCAAGCTGGGGGATCGGCGTGATAGCGATTATTGGCGTCCTGCTCGCCTCGTACATGGGCACCCAGGCACAGGCAGTGGGTCTGAGCAGGATCTACGGGGGGGTGCTTGGCAGAGCTGACCGCATCGTGCTCATATTAGGCGCGACGGTGCTCACAATGGCCTATCCCTGCCCGATTCCCGCATCCGGGCTGTTAAGCTTCTCCTTCCTCGGCTGGAGCCTGGTTATCGTTGCCGTGCTCGGCAATGCAACCGCGGTACAACGGTTCCTCTTCGCCTGGCGAAGAATCTGACTTCGTAAATGGAAAGTGCAAAGTGCAAAATGCAAAATAAACCTTTCTTTAAGAAAGAAAGCGTTACCAAAGAAACTATTATTTTTTCTTTTAGCACAGGTTTTCTTTTTTCTAAAAAGAAAAAGTGTTTTTGCAACAATTTTGAGCAATTCATTGGCTTCACTTAGTAATGGCTGTATATCCTCACCAGGAATTAACTTGGATCTCTCAATAAGTTTCAACCAGTATAACGACTCGCGTAATTCTTTCAAGACAAGTTGCATTTTGTGGACAAAGTCCGCCTTGCTTTCGGCTCCGCAAGCTTCTTCGTAATTCGCTCCAGAGGATGTAGCGGACCGCATTAACTGGTCCCCGATATGCCGTCCTACAGCGGTTTTATTGAGCTTGACGCTCAATCTAACGATGTTTACTCCAAAGTCCAATAAGCGTTCCGACAGGTTTTTTCTCTCATTTTGCATTGTTCAATTTGCATTTTGCATTGGGCTACGCGTGCCCCACCTTCAATATCCTCAGGGCGAGCAAAGCCGCATTCTCTCCGTTGTCTATGCCCACCACACCGACCGGAACACCCGAAGGCATTTGAACCATGGAAAGCAGCGCATCCAAGCCCAGTAACATCCCACTTACCGGCACACCAATGACTGGCTTCTCAGTCTTCGAGGCGATTACTCCGGGCAACGCTGCTGAGAGCCCCGCAATCGCGATGATCACCGCAAAAGAATCTCGGTTTTCCTTCAGATATCTGTCCAGTTCTTCGGGATTCCGGTGTGCGGAGATCACCCGCACTTCATAAGGGATGTCATGCGCTTCCAATACCTTTATCGCTCTATCCGCCACCGCTTGATCGCTCTTCGAGCCCACTAGTATGGCTACCTTATTCATATTTATTTCACCACCTTCATCCCACGAGAAAAGAGTTATGTATGAAGAGATCTCTTTTTTATTATTAATTATATATTTAAAGAAAGAGGTGCTTTTCACGATGGACGTGAACATAAGCGTATCTAAAGTTATGGGGTGGGTAGGTTTAGGAATCTTGCTCTTCATTGCAATCTATCTAGTTCTTGTTATTGTGGGGGTTGTCCATTCCTTGAATATAGAATTGCTTCTATTGGGCGTGGTTATGGGACAGATATTCTACAATGGTTACACATACCGAGCGATTCAGGAGATGGATAAGAAAATCGAACAGATCACCAGGAAGTTGGGTTGAAATAAAAAATCTCACAGCGTTCTCACACCCTCTCCTTCGCTCGCTCTTCCATCACACAGGTGAACTCTTCCCGGTCTCTTATCCGTTTCAACTCCTCCTTCCCAAACAAAACCGTATTATCTATTTGCACCCGCTTGATATTCCCATTCACGACGAATACCGACCTCGTTCTCGTAACCTGCGATAAGCTGCTCACTATTCTCGCTCTCTTTACCATTCGGTCGGTATATCGGCTTATCCCGGTAAGAATTTTCATACCCTCGCCTCTTGCTCGTGACGGTGGCGCGGAAAAAGAAACAGCGCTAAACGGAGCATAAGCCGTCGTAAGTATCTCAAATCCTATCTCTTCCATCATCCGTAAAATATCTTTCTCCAGGCTCGAAGTCGCTTCTTCCACTCCGGCCTTCACTATATCTGAATCTGAAGATGGGGCTTCAAATTCGGTCTTTAAGACCTCTAAGGCCTCGATGAGCTTGGTATCTAAAATCTCCTCGAGCTTCAGTGCGAGCTCGATGGTTGTGCTCATTCCGCCTTCCTCGTACTTACTCACACTCCTCCTCGAAACACCTAATTCAGAGGCAATATCGCCTAAGGATAATTCCTTCTTCTCCCGTGCCAGCTTCATCGCTTCCCCATCTATACTCACGTACAGACCACCAGTGGCTGAATAAACGTATGGATGAACTTCTTCAACAAAATAATCGTAGAGTGTCCGCGTGTTTAAGGCCGGGATACCATATCGATGATATACCACATCATCTTCCAGAAACGAAGTGCCCGTTCTCTCCCCCACCACGATCGGAGAAGCAAGCAAGCAGAATGCTGCACGCTTTATACTCTTCGCTATCTCCTCGCTCATTCCATCTATGTTCCGCATTATCTTTGTCAACAAGGTGAGTTCGCTTCTCCTCGCGGCGAGATCAAAACTCCGCGCCTCGCATCTCCGTGATACGATAAATCCTCCTTCCTCCAATATTTCCAATACCCGGGCGATTAAATCATCCTTCATCGGTGCCTGAGTGCACATCTCGGTTTGCATTTTTCATGAGCTGCTCGGATATTTCCCGTGCACGCTTTGTCGCCTCAATGACCGCTTCCATCATCGCCGCCTTTACTCCTCTCGATTCCATCGCATAGAGACCTCTCATGGTCGTCCCTCCGGGAGAAGCAGTCATTTCTTCTATCAAAGATGGCGTATCCCCTGCAAGAATCAGTATCGCCGCCCCACGTGCGGTCTTGGCAGAGATCTCGAGCGCTAAATCGTGTGGCAAACCCTCATAAACCCCGCCATCTGCCAGTGCTTCGATCATCGCCGCACAGAACGCGATGCCACTGCCACTTAATCCGGTAATAACATCCATATCACTCTCCTTTACGCTATAAACATCGCCGATAGCGCTTAAAATCTCCCTCGCCATTGCTTCATCCTCGTCGCCCGCAAATTCGCCTTTACAAATCGCCGTTACCGATTCACCGACACGAGCTCCGATATTCGGCATCACCCGGATGACCTTCTGACCGTTGCCAAGATATCCCTCTATCACCCTCGTTGGCACGCCGGCAGCCACCGAGAGGACCATCTTCTCCTCGTTCACAACAGGTGCAATCTCTTCAGCTACCCCTCGCAGATCATGTGGCTTAACTGCCAGAATTATCACGTCCGATTTCTCTGCAACCTCTTTGTTATCCTCGCATACCACAACTCTTGATTCTGGTTCAAAATAGTGGAGGTTCTCTCTCTTCACATCACTTATAAATACGTTCCCGCTCAGCCCGCCAAGTTCTACAGCCAAGAGCCCTTGAAGAAGAGATCTCCCTATGTTACCTATGCCGATAATGCCTATCTTCTTCCCCGTAACGGTTCTCTCATTCATTCCTTCAGTGGATTGATAAGGACCACATTATTTCCGCGAAGTATTACCGAGCCAAGCAATCTCTTCCTTTCCCCATTCAAGATCTCGCTCGCCCCGGTCAGATGGAGATTCAAATAGTCATCCACCGAGGTCAGCATTCCTTCCAGCACGCACTGCTCTCCCTTCATCTCCACGTGTATCTTTCTCCCTACCAGACTTTGAACTCTTTTGTTCGGGAACATATCCTCAATTTCCCCCCTTATCTTTTACTATTTCACTTCATTATATTTAAAAGAATGCGACATGCATGAGCTGATTGTTGAGGGTAAGATTGTACATCCCGAAAGGATCGAAGACGCTCAGATAGCCATTGATGAGGGGTATATTACCGAAGTAAAGAAGCAGGGTTTAAGGGGCGAGCGAAAGATAGAAGCGCTCAGATGCTTAATCTTCCCCGGGTTCATTGATCTACACGCGCATTTAAGGGAGGATAGCAGTCATAGATGGGACTATAAGGAGGATTTCAAGTCCGGCACTGAGGCTGCACTTCACGGTGGTATAACGACGGTTGTTGACATGCCAAATACTCCGTTGCCCGGCATAAATTCAGAACGAATAAGAAGAAAGAAGGAACTCGCACAGAGAGAGTCAAAAGGCTTGGTTGATCTCCTTTTTTGCGGCGGTGTAACGGAAAGCAATCTAAATGCACTTGCCGATATGCAACAAGAGGTTGTCGCGTATAAAATATACCTCGCAGAGACGGGTGGCTTGTTTATACGTGAGGAGACTTTACCCCGGGCAATGAAGGCGGTAGAAGCGGCTTCCAAACCTGCCATAATTCATTGTGAAGACCAGAGAATTATAGAAATGAGGAGAGAGGAATTAAGAGTGAAGGGGGACGAAAGAAAGAGTCTGGAAATCCATTCAGAGCTGAGACCTGATGAAGCGGAATTGTCGGCGGTCAAGAACGTTTTATCCTCCGCGGTGGCCGCGGAGATCAATATAGCACATGTCTCCGTTTACGATACCCTGAGGATGATAAAGGGGTATAAAAACGTTCACTGTGAAGTCACCCCCCATCATCTCTTCTTTACCAAGCATGATGTACTGGCTAAGAAGGCGTTTTTAAAGACGAATCCACCTTTGAGAACCGAAGAGAATAGGCAGCGCTTGCTGGCCGCATTGAAAGAAGGCGGAATAGATTTTTTGGTCTCGGATCATGCACCGCACACGAAGGAGGAGAAAGCGGGTGATATCTTAGAGGCGCCTGCTGGTGTTCCCAATTTAGACACGTATGGTAATTTCGTCTCCTGGTTGATTGCCTCAAATGACGTACATCCAACGCTTATAGCAACCGTGTGCTCATATAATCCCGCTCTATTCCTGGGCTTGCACGATCGGGGTCGTATCGAAGTAGGAAAACGGGCACATTTGACCATATTAGATATGCAGAAGCGAGTAAAAATCAGCAACGAGCACGTATATACAAAATGTGGCTGGTCGCCCTTTGAGGGTTATGAATTTCCGGGAGCGGTTAGGCACACCATTTGTAATGGCATCGTGGTGACTGATTATGAAGGAGTAATTGATGAGGTGTAACTAAATGAAAAATCCCAATTTGGTAAAGCTTTCTTTTTTAAAGAAAGGTTTATTGATAGTATTGGGATTTGGGATAAGCCCTTACCGGGCTTGCGGGGTCGTGGGGCAGAGCCCCACATGTTTGGTAGTATTGGTATGTATTGGGATTTGGGATTTTCTAAGCGCGATCTGGCTGATGCTGCCCGCGTACATAACGAATGCAAGTGCTGCATTTTTTGGTGGTAAAACCCCGATAGATAGAGGTCTTTATTGGGGCAAGAACCGGTTGCTGGGTGATGGTAAGACGTATGAAGGTCTCTTAAAAGGCGTTTCGTGCGGGTTCCTCTTTGGCATCCTTCAACATCTGGTTTTGAGCGGCTATATACCGATAACCCCTTCCTTCGGCATCTTTCCCTTCTTTTTAGTGTCGTTATTTTGCTTATCGGCGGGTGCAATGATTGGCGACCTACTTGGGAGTTTCATGAAGAGGAGATTAGGGCTCAAAAGAGGCACACCTTTACCGCTGGTGGATCAACTGGACTTTGTAGGTGGCGCCTGGCTGCTTTTGTTCCTGGTGGCACGAACGTGGTTTATTGAGACCTTTTCGGTGGAGATAATCCTCGCGGTTATTATTCTCACTCCCGTGCTCCACCTTTTTACCAATTACATCGGCTTTAAGATAGGGAAGAAGACGGTCCCGTGGTGATTGTGTATTCGACATGTTTAATTAAAAATCCTGGTATACTATTTTAAAAATAATGGGAAAACGGAAGAAGTCCGAAGGAGGGGAAAGGATAAGAATAGCACAAGTTTCTTGCGGCACCCTCTATGGGAATGTGCAGCATGAGATAGAGCGAGCTGCAGAGGAGGTGGGTGCAGAACTCGTTCTGCCTGAAGTTGACCTGGACTATGTAGCAAAGAAGGTGGACGAATTTGGATATGACCTGAAGGAGCACCTTGGATTGAGTGTAGCGTTAGCAAGAGGCTACGCGGTGGCTGAAGGGGTAAGCGATGCTGACGCGGTATTCCTTGCGGGCTGTCATAAATGTTCACGAGGAGCGGTTATACGGACGGAGATCAGGCGAATAATACAGGAGAGGACAAAACTGCCCATTGTTATGTATCCCTTTTCAGAAAGGACGAGAGCGGGCGAATTGTTGACGAGAATGGAAGCGCTCGTTACGATCGTAAAGAGGAGATGGATATTGGAGCGGAAGGTGCAAGAAGGGCTTACCGCAGGCATCGATTCAGGCTCAACAACCACAAAAGCAGCGATCATGCAGGATAACGAGGTGCTGGGGGCGATCTGGACACCAACGGGGGAAGTGGTAAAAACGGCGGAGCACGTCTATGCAGAAGCTCTGGACCTTGCGGGCGTGAAGAGGAGTGAGATAGAAGCGTTAGGTGCCACCGGTTACGGTCGACATACGATTGGTGCGCATTTCAAAGCGGATCTGGTGCAAGAAGAGCTGACCGTGAATTCGAAGGCGGCGATGTATCTCGCGGGGATCGAGAAGGGTGAAGCGATGATCATTGACATCGGTGGTATGGACAACAAGATAATAACCGCACATGATGGCATTCCTGATAACTTCACGATGGGCGGGATATGCGCAGGTGCCTCAGGGAGGTTTCTGGAGATGACCGCGCGTCGATTAGGTGTCGATGTGATCGAGATGGGTGAGTTAGCTCTGGAAGGCGACCCGCATAAAATAAAGACGGACAGCTATTGCATCGTTTTTGGTATCCAGGATCTCGTCGCAGCCCTGTCAAGCGGGGAGCGGAAGGAAGATATCGCAGCCGCTGCTTGTTACTCAGTGGTAGAACAGGTAAAAGAGCAATTGTTACAGGAGATTGACCTCAGACAGCCTGCAATAGAGGTCGGCGGCACTGCGTTGATCAAGGGGGTGCCCGCAGCGATGAGCGATGTGCTGGGATTTGATGTAATCGTGCCCCGGTACCCCCAGTATATCGGGGCGATTGGTGGAGCACTGCTCTCATCGTCTTTCAGGTAAATAAATGTTACGGTTTATTGGCGTTGTGGAGCGGGTAGAAGATGAGATATCGATCGTAAGGATCTTCGATGAATTTGGTGAGGGATTGAAAGGGTTGAATACCTTCTCGCATCTTATCATTCTCTACTGGTTCCATCTACGAGAAGAGGAGGAGGAGCGAAGAGTGCTCAAAGTAGTTCCACGGCGGCATCCGGGAGCGCCCGAAGTGGGTGTCTTCGCCTCCCGGAGCCCGAGCAGACCGAATCCGGTTGGATTCTGTGTAGGAGAACTGGTGAAAATGGAAGGAAATATCCTGGTGGTGAGAGGGCTTGATGCTTTTGAGGGCTCGCCGGTAATTGACATCAAGCCGTACATCCCGCGAGCAGATGCGTTTCCAGCGGCAGTAGTCCCGGAGTGGGCGCTTCGGGGCCCTAAAACGTGATGGGTTATGAAGGATGGACGTCAAGATAATTCGTAGTCGAAGAAGAAAGAAAACGATAAGTGCACGCGAAGTGGACGGAGTCATCCACTTATATATTCCCATGGGGCTCTCACGCGAGGAGGAATTAAAGTATGTTCAGTGGGCGAAGAAGCGATTTGAGGCACAGCGTCGTAAAAAGGAACTCAGGGAGAATAATACTGATGAAATGCTGGAAAAACGTGCGCGTGAACTCAACAAGCGGTATTTTGCCGGTGAACTTTCCTGGGTACAGATAGGTTATACGACCGAGCAGAATGCACGCACCTTCGGGATTTGTAACACGAGAAACAAAACAATCAGGATTTCAGACCGCCTACTGGAAATGCCGAAATTTGTGCATGATTATGTTGTGGTGCATGAGCTTGCACACTTGAAAGTGCCACGACACGGGCCCGACTTTTGGATACTTGTAAACGGATACCCAAAAACAGAACGGGCTCGCGGATATTTAATGGCGATTGGCATGAGTGATTGAGATGTTCGTGGTTTAGTGCTCATTTAATTTATGCTTCCAAAAAGAACTTGAAAGTAAATGATATGATACAAGAAAATTAAGGTGAAAAGAAAACAAACACAAAATAAAATGCAAAAAGATTACATTTTGTCGCTGGAAGCAGACAGATGGCTATTTCATGCGGATATCCTTGTGGACAAGGCGCATGTAGTGATGTTAAAAGATCGTGGGATACTCAAAAAGAAGGAATCAGCGGCTATTCTGAACTGTTTAGTGAACATAGAGGGACGGGGGGGGGATTTTATCGAGCACGAACTCCCCTTACACGAGGACGTGCACACGGCGATCGAATCCGTAGTGATACAGGAGATAGGCGAGGAGATAGGAGGAAAGATGCATACCGGGCGGTCGAGGAATGACGAAGTTGCAACGTGCATAAGAATAGCACTTCGTAACGAGCTCTTCGAACTGATGAGCGAAGTGAATGGATTGAGAAGCGTGTTATTAGAAAAAGCGGCTGCGCATGTTGATACCATAATGCCCGGTTATACGCATCTACAGCATGCACAAGCAACGACCTTCGCGCATCATATCCTGGCATACGCGGATGCGTTCGCGCGCGATTCCTTACGGCTTATCAACGCATACGAGTGCACCAATGTAAGTCCGCTGGGTGCCGCGGCATTCGCGTCCACCGGCTTCCCGATAGACCGGGAACGGACAGCAAAACTTCTTGGGTTTGATTCGGTACTGGAGCATTCAATGGACGCGGTATCCACGAGGGATTTCGTCATCGAGACGATTTCGTGTTTCTCTAACCTGATGACCAACCTGAGCAGGCTTGCAGAGGAGCTCATACTCTGGAGCACCTCAGAATTCGATTTCATTCGCATTCCTGCAGAGTATGCAACCGGAAGTTCGATCATGCCGCAGAAACGGAATCCGGACTACGCAGAACTGGTCAGGGCGAGGGCAGGATCGGTTCACGGCGGTTTGATGAGTGTGCTTCTGATATGCAAAGCGTTACCTTCCGCCTACAATAGAGACTTGCAAGAGGTCACACCACACCTGGTGAAAGCCACGAGGACCACCACGGCTTCGGTAGCAGCAATGAAGGGCATGGTAGAAGGACTGGAATTGAAGAAGGAGGAGATGGTGAAGAAGGCCTCAGCAGGGTTCACTGCCGCAACTGAGCTGGCTGATACCATCGTGAGAGAGACCGGTATATCGTTCAGAACGGCGCATAAAATTGTAGCCTCGTTAGCAGCGGGATTGGCAGATGAACCTCTTGAATCGTTAAAAGAGCAAGAATCAGGGAAAGCGTTTGTAAGCGAGGTACTTCAGCGAATCGATGACATTGCCCTGGGTATCACGGAGAAGAAGCTGAGCGAGCTGGGGCTGACCGAGAAGAAAGTAAAGGAAGCACTGGACATCGGGTCTAACATTCAGAAGAGGAATGTGAGAGGCGGCCCGGCAAAGAGAGAAGTCCAGAGGATGATCGAGAGACGAAAAATGGAGCTGGAGAGGGATGAGAAATCGAGACAGGAGAAGGAAGAGCGGGTGAAAAAAAGCTTAGAGGAACTCGAACGGGAAGTGAAGAAGAAGAAGCGGATTATCAAAGTGATCAAAAAACCAGATGCTAACCTGCTGAACGCGTTAAAGAAGTGAACGGCAAAATTTTTTGCGAGTTCATTAGGTGAACTTGAAGGCCTGCTATCACGAGCAATTCATTTCTGAGGAGTAACATCCTTTTATTAACACATCCCCCTCTTTAATCTTAGTATGGATCTCATCTCGATATTCGACCTCACGCCTGCAGAACTCGAAGGGCTCGTAGAACGAGGCGAAGCGCTGAAGAGAAAGCGTAAAGGAGGCGTAAAAGCGAGCCATGAGCTCGAGGGGAGGACATTAGCACTGATTTTCGAGAAACCCTCCACACGGACCCGAGTTTCCTTTGAGGTTGCGATGCACGAATTAGGCGGCAATGTGATCAGTTTAAATTGGAACGAGCTGCAGTTGGGCAGAGGGGAACGAGTAAGAGAAACGGCACGGGTGCTTTCCTCGTACGTTGACGCGGTTATGATACGAGCATACCGCCATGATACGGTGGAGGAGTTCGCGAGCTATGCTTCCATTCCCGTGATAAACGGGTTGACTGATTTAGAGCATCCCTGCCAGACGCTGGCAGATCTCATGACGATAAAGGAATATAAGCGAACCGTTGCGGGTGTTACCGTAGCGTGGCTCGGGGATGGGAATAATGTATGCAACTCGCTCATCGGAGGCGCGGCGATTACCGGCATGAAGATGCGTGTGGCGTGTCCCAAGGGATATGAGCCTGATGGGCGGATAGTAGAACGAGCAAAGAGAATGGGCGGTGAGGTGCTCATAACGGAGAATGCAGAAGAAGCCGCTGGTGATGCCGATGTGTTATACACTGATGTGTGGGTATCGATGGGAGACGAGGAGGAGCGAGATAAACGGAAGAGGGATTTAAAAAATTATCAGTTGAACGAGGATTTAGTGACCGTTGCGAAGGAAGATGCTCTCATCATGCACTGCATGCCGGTGCATATCGGGGAAGAGATAACCGAGGGTGTATTGAATAGCGAAAACTCAGTGATATTTGAGCAAGCAGAGAATCGGCTTCATGCACAGAAAGCGCTCTTGTTGAAATTGTTAGAAAAGTGAGGGGTGATATATTGACAATTGCCCATTATCACGGGTTCTTTTTGAACTTTTTAGAAACCCTTTTTAAAGATCTCGCGTTAAAAATATGTGGAGACGGATAGAAAATTTTAGAAGATGGGAGAGAGAGAAGCGGATGAGGTGTTCCCTTTCGATATCAACCCCATGTATGAGGGCGAAAGGATAAGAAAAGCAAATCTGTACGTGGAGTTAGGCGGACAAAGTAAACCAGGCTTCGAGCTCGTTCTCTTTGAACCTGATCCCGAGAGGATAAAAGATGGAGCGGTTACTCTTATCGGACCCGACCTGGCTGAGATGGAGGAAGGCGGTACGTACGCGTATGCGATGATATACCGGGTATACGGGGAGCAGATGGATAAAGACCTCGAGGCGGTTATAGAGCGGAGGAATCATGAGTATCAAGGGTATATCCAGGGCTATATGCACCTCAACCAACGGGCTGAAATTTGGGTGAGGATAAGCAAGGAAGCGGTAAAGAAGGGGCTGAAATCACTGAAACAGATAGGGAGCGCAGCGATAATGCTTTTCAAGGCAGAACTTCCGTTCATCGAGAAGATGGATGCCACGTATATCACTGATGAGGACGAGGTGGTAAGCAGGTTAGCGGAAGCGAACAGCATATATGAAGCGAGGGATGCAAAAACGAGGGGACTTCACGATGAGGATGTGGACGAATTTTATCAGTGCACGCTCTGTCAGTCATTTGCACCGACGAATGTGTGTGTAGTCACGCCTGATAGAACAGCGCTTTGTGGTGCAATGAACTGGTTCGACTCGAGAGCGGCAGCCCGAATTGATCCAGAAGGACCAAATGCCCCCATTCCTAAAGGTGAGTGCATAGACCGGATAGGTGGGGAGTATACCGGAGTAAATGAAGCAGCGATAAGGCTCTCAGGTGGCGAATATGGTTCTATAAAACTGCATTCGTTCCTCGAGCGGCCACATACCAGTTGTGGGTGCTTCGAGGTTGCGGGATTTTATATACCGGAAGTTGATGGAATAGGCTGGGTGCATCGTGGCACGCGAGTTTCCGATACCCCGATAGGCCTCCCCTTCTCGACCATTGCGGGCTCGGTAGGAGGCGGGAAGCAAGTAAAAGGCTTCCTCGGGATAGGGATCCAATACTTCTACAGCCCCAAGTTTATCCAGTATGATGGCGGATGGCGTCGGGTGGTATGGATGGCTTCAGATTTAAAAGAACGAGTAAGAGCTGCCATACCGGAGGAGATGTGGGATAAGATAGCGACCGAGAAGGACGTGCGGGATATCGAATCGCTGCGCGAATTCGTAATGAACGTGAATCATCCGGTTGTAACTGGTGTTGTCAGGGAGGTCGACGGTGTGAGAATAACAGAAGGATGGGCCGGTGAGGCAGAGGCGGTAGAAGTAGTTTCCCCTCATGCTGGCGTGGAAGAGGCAGTTACCGAAAGGGAACCGGCAATTCTCAATCCTCTTGCGCAGGTGATTGCATCAGGAGTAAATTCGCCTGTCAAGATAATACTGAAGGATGCAGATATCCGCATAGGGAAGATAATAGTAAAGAGGAGAGAAGAGAAGTAGAGAGCGCAGTGCGTCTGTGGGGCTCTGCCCCATCACGGGCTCCGCCCCACGACCCCAAACCTTTTCTTACTTACTTACTTAGAAAGAAAAGGGTTATCAAAAGGAGATATCTTTCTTAATAAACGTTCTTTCTTTAGAAAGAAAGTTTGTAGGGACTTACCCGCAAGCCCGGTAGGGGCTTTAAAAGGAGGGCGTTAGATTTATTAAAAATACATGTGAAGAAGAGGTGAGAACGATAGCCGCAGATATCAGCGATACACTGGCTCATTACCAAACTCAGGTAAATGAGCGTTTAGAAGCATTCTTTGATAAGAAGATAGAGGAAGCGTCCAGGATCTCTCACTACACTCAGGAAGTGGCAGTCAATGCTAAAGAGTACACCTTGCGGGGAGGAAAAAGACTCAGGCCTATCTTCTGCATCTACGGCTATAAATGTTTGAGCGATACCAACATTGAAGCGATTATAGAGGCGTCCATCTCCCTTGAACTGATGCAGAGCTATCTCTTAATTCACGATGATGTTATGGATGAGGATGAACTTCGGAGGGGCAAACCGACGTTTCACATCGTTTGCAAAACTCTTTGTGAACGCCATTTTGGAACGAATAAAGCACTTGAATTTGGCAAGAATATAGCGATCGTGGCGGGTGATCTATTAGAAGCTTACGGCGAGGAGGTATTAGCAAAATCACCCTTCAAAAGTGAATATGTCAAAAAGGCAGTAGCCCGGTATGCCGAGATTATCAAAAATGTGGGGTATGGCCAAATTTTGGATATAACAGCTGAGAGGAAAGGGAGTATTACCGAAGATGAAATTTTGATGATCCATAACCTCAAGACCGCGAGTTACACAATAGAGGGGCCTCTCCACATCGGTGCCTTGCTGGCCGGGGCACAAGAAGCAGATTTGCAGGTTCTGAGCGCCTATGGCGTCCCGTTAGGGTTAGCATTCCAGATCCAGGACGATATATTGGGATTATTTGGCTCGGAGGGAAAAACGGGCAAACCAGTTGGCTCGGATATACGAGAGGGCAAAAAGACACTGCTGATCCTGCATGCTCTGAAACGATGTAATGAAGGAGAAAAAGAGATTCTCTTAAAAGCGGTTGGCAACCAGCATGTTACGGCGAGGGAGATCGATGCTGTTAGAGCTATTGTGCGAGAGACGGGGTCTTTTGATTATTCAAAGAAGTTAGTTGAAGAGATGACTGATAAAGCAGTCCGGGCCATTAAGGAATCACCGTTCAGAAGTGAAGCAAAGGATTTCCTTATAACCATAGCGGATTTTATGGGAAAGAGAGAGTATTAAAAGTTAAAGGATGAGATTGGTCATCGGAGTAACGGGGGCAAGTGGGGCTATCTATGCGAAACGATTGCTGGATATACTGAGTGAAAAAGAGGTAGAGGTTGATTTGATCATTACCTCACCGGGGAAATACACGCTAAAACATGAGCTCGGGCTTACGAGCGACGAATTAGGAAAGCTCGCAACAGCCTCGTGGGACATCGCTGACATAGCTGCGGATGTTGCAAGCGGATCTCAGTTAAGGGACGGGATGGTGATACTTCCCTGCACTATGGACATGGTTGCAAAGATGGCGCACGGCATATCAGATAATCTGCTTTTACGCTGTTTCGACGTGATGCTGAAAGAGAATAGAAAGATAATCATTGTCCCCCGGGAGACCCCGTTACATGAGATTCACCTCGAAAATTTGCTGAGACTCAAGCGGCTGGGCGTAACGGTCCTGCCACCAGTAACCACGTTTTATCACAACCCCACCTCTATACTTGATTTAGTGGATTTTATTATCGCAAAGATCCTTGATCAATTTAATATACCGCATACCCTGATCGAGCGGTGGAAAAAACCCGAGGGTGTAGAAAGCATATGACTGAGCGGGCGAGAAATTTGATATTTGTCAAGTTAGGGGGTTCTCTTATTACAGAGAAGAGTGCACCCTCGACGATAACGTATGATGCAATAAGGCGAATTGTAAAAGAGCTAAAAGAAGCGATTGAGAGAGATCAAGCTTTGAGCTTATTAATTGGACATGGTGGGGGGTCCTTTCCGCATCCCATTGCCCAATCCTTCAGGACCTCAGAGGGATTTATCCAGGATACGAGCGTGCGGGGTTTTGCATTGTGCCAACATGCGGCATCAACTTTAAATAGGATCCTCATCGATTTGATGGTAGACTATGCGATTGATGCGGTATCAATCCAACCTTCAGCATGCTGTATCGCGAAGGATGGAGCGATAGCCGATTTCTTTATCGAGCCAATAAAGGTGTGTATGGAAAACAGGATAATTCCCGTTGTTTTTGGTGACTGTGTACTTGATACCGTACGAGGGTGCACGGTACTCTCGACGGAACAGATTTTTGCTCACTTAAGCAGCTCGATACGGCCATCAAGGGTCCTGATTTTTGGATTGGTTGGCGGCGTGTATACCGGTGATCCGCAGAAAGATGAGAAAGCGCGATTTATCCCTGAAATCGAGATAGAAAAGTTTAATGAGGTTGAATCGTACCTTGGCGATTCCTATTCGGTTGATGTAACCGGGGGTATGGTAACCAAAGTTAAAGAGCTGATTAAAATCGCCAAGATGGGTATTGAATGTGAGGTTCTGAGTGGAAGGCCAGGTTATATAACAAAAGCATTGAGTGGAGAGAGGGGGTTAGGGACAATTATAAAACCAGTCAACATGCGCAATAAGAAGTGAAAACTCATCAATCCGAATATTTAAACTCTAACCATAAGCCCGCAAGATATTGAACGATTACCAACTGACCAACACGGCTAAGAGATAAAGCTATAAAAGAGAGGGCATAATAAAAGAACGGAAGATGGAGAAGAAGATAACCCTCGCCGATATAGCGAGGATATTGGAGAAGTATGATGTCGTCGAGTTGGAGGATGTAACGATAAAGGGCGATGTTGAAATAGAATTGGGGACATCAACAGGCGTGGCACTTCATCCAGCACTCATTCAAGCACTGCAGTCCTTGATGGGGGTGCGAGAGATACCCAAAGCTCTTGAGGAGAAAGAGGTGGCGGAGTTACTGCCTGCGACATTTGATGTTGCGAAAGCAGAATGGGGCGGGGAGATAGAAGAAGTTACCATCGGTGCTACCCGGGCTGATGGGGGTACAAGGGAGAAGAGGGTAACAATAGGAGGCGAGAAATCGTTGCCCTTCTACAATTTCGACTTTAAGATGCCGCATCCACCGGTGATCTCATTGGATTGCTTTGACATGCCTGTCTCCTTAGCGAAAGCGGTGAGAGGGCATTACGAAGATGTGATGGGAGACCCCGGGGAATGGGCAAAGAAGAACGTGCGCGAGTTCGGTGCGGAGATGGTTACCATTCATCTGATAAGCACCGACCCGACGATACAGGATACTTCAGCGAGGGAGGCGGCAAAGACCGTCGAGGAAGTGCTCCAGGCGGTAAAAGTCCCGGTTGTTATAGGTGGATCAGGCAATCCTGATAAAGATCCTGAGGTGCTGGAGGCAGCAGCTGAGGCTGCAGAGGGTGAGCGATGTTTGATCGCGTCGGCAAACCTGAACATGGATTACGAGCGAATAGCACGAGCGGCAGTGAACCACGGGCATGTTATCCTTTCATGGACGCAGCTCGACATAAATGCACAGAAGACATTGAACCGTTATCTCTTCAAACTGGGTGTGCCGAGGGAAGATATCGTAATAGACCCCACGACTGCCGCGCTTGGTTATGGTCTGGATTATGCCTTCACGAACATAGAACGGATGAGAATAGCAGCATTGAAGGGCGATACCGATTTGGCGTTCCCTATCTCCTGTGGTATCACCAATGCGTGGGGAGCGCGGGAAGCATGGATGAAAGGGTCGCCCATTAAGGAGGATTCAGATTGGGGTCCTTCGGCATATAGAGGCCCCTTGTATGAGATCGTGACCGGATTGACATTGGGGCTCGCAGGTGGCGATCTGTTTATGATGATGCATCCCAGGGCAGCGAGTGCAGTCAAGAAAGTAACACAGATGCTCTTCGGAACGAAGGGAGAGGAGGATAAAGCTAAAGAGGTGGAGATGGAGGACTGGGTCACGTGGAGGAGCATATACTAAGGGAGGCAACGATAATAATTGCGGCTTGTTTGGCAAGGATATGAAAAAGTAGAAGAAAGTTGTATGCAGCCCTAAAAAGTAGTAAAAAGTAAAAGTCAAGATAAAATGGAAGAAGGGATGGGATTAAAGTTTGAGAAGAAAGATGTGATATTCTGGATATGTATAGCAGGGATTATCACTTCTTTGATTTTAAAACAGATTTATTCGTAATGGGCTTGGTGGTGGCATTTCTTGGTGGGCTGCTGGCAGCAAGCGCAGGTATCGGGAAGGTGAGCAGAATATGAGTATAAATTATGCTGATAAGGGGGAATGGAGGAAGTTTGTAAGCGATTACATTTTTCCACTGAGGGATTCCGCAAGGGCTTTAGTTGCGCATCAAAACTATTTTATCATAATAAATAGCCAATAGAGATTTTAGGAATGGTATCTGAAAGACTTAAGACTCTGTTTGGAAAAGCGAAAGAGAGGCTGGGTGAATTAAAACCTGAAGATGTTGCTAAGTTTGCTGTAAAAGAAGCAGTAGGGGTTATTCCTGTTGTCGGGCAAATTATAAAGGACGCTTTTGATGAATTCTCGCCGGATGAAAAAGAAGAGCTTATAAAAGAGCTTAAAGCGTTGTCTGAGCGTCAACTTAATGAAATTAGCGAGAAGATAGAAGTTTCAGTTGAGTATTTAAAAGATGTTCAGAAAATCACGCTTTATACTTTTGAAGAACTTCGAGCGGACCATGAGGAGATTATAGCATTATTAAGACACTTGATGATTGAAATCCAAACACGAGGAGGAGAAGTAAAACCACCAAGAATTAACATACCAACTATTCAATCAGCGTTAAGAAAAGGAGAGACATCTTCAAAGACAAAACTCATAATTGGGTCACGAGAGACGGAAGAGATAAGAAAGGGACATCCAAAAGAAGGTTCGGAGTTTGAGCATTTGAGTAAAACATACCTACGTGCGAAAGAGGTAACGGAAGAGATGATAACTACATTGTTGAAGAAAAAACACCATTTTGACGCTGAAAGAATAAAAAGAGTATCAGCGAGCCTTGAAAAATGCAAGACCGTGATTTCGTAATTAAGAAGATAAAGAAAGCAATTGAAAAAGATCAAAATGTCCTCTTAGCTTATCTCTTCGGCTCTTTTGCTCGTGAATATACAACACCACTGAGCGATATAGATATAGCAGTTCTATTAAAAGAAAATAGCCTTATACATTTCGCTAACACGTGGAGTACTATTGCAACCGCATTGGGAATGAGCGAGGACAAGATAGATTTGCTGGATTTATCCAAAGCCCCTCTCTCACTGAAACATAAGGTGATAAAAGAAGGGATAAAACTCGTGGATCGGGAAGATTTTCAAGAGAAAATAGTGGAGGAAATAGTCAATAGATATCCTGAAACGAGCTATTTGATGAACGAAACGTATGAAGAGATGATAAAAAATTTAGATTGTAAAATAGATAAAGAGACTATCCAATCGAGAATGAGCGAGATTCTAAGGTGCATAGCAACCTTAGAGGAGGAGATTTTAAATAAACCTGTTGAGATGGTAATAAAATCAAGGCTTCACCGAATAGCGATGGAAAGATGTGTTCATGTGGTCATTGAGGCTATGCTGGACATATGCCGACATATAGTCTCGGTAAAAAAGCTCGGACTACCAACCACCTATAAAGACCTCGTGAAATTAGTAGCTGATAACGATTTAATACCCCAAAGCATGGCATCACAAATGGAAGAATATGTGGTGCTAAGAAACATTCTTGTACACAGATACTTACAACTTGATTATGAAGCGTTATATCAAGAAGCAGGTAAACTCGTCGCGACTGTGAAAACATTCGTAGAACACATAAACAGTCTGGTTATGCAAGAGGAGATTAGGTAGGTGAAAAGATGAAACTAAGCAGCCCAATGGAGATCTGGGGATATCTGCCAGGGACGAATTGTGGCGAATGCGGTGAGAAGACGTGCCTGGCTTTTGCATCACTCCTAAAAGAGCGGAAGAAGCGATTAGAGGAATGCACACCACTCTTTGAGGCGAAATATACGGAGAAACAGAAGCGGTTAGCGGAATTGTTAGCACCTGAGATCCGGGAGATAGAGATAGGGATAGGTGCACGAGCGGGGAAGATAGGCGGCGAAGAAGTTATGCACCGGCACGAACTCACGTTCTTTAACCGAACAGCGCTTGCTTATGACGTATGGGATACTATGGAGGAGGGTGAACTGAGAGAGCGGGTAAGAAGGATAAATGATTGGCGGAAATTTTACATTGGCGAATTTTTGACCCTGGATGCCATTGCGGTCCGTTCTGTATCAGGTGATGCACGAACGTTTGCCGAATGTGTGAAGGATGTGGCAGAAGAAACAGATTTACCACTGGTGCTCTGTTCATTCGATGCGAAGGTACTGGAAGAGGGTTTAAAGGAGGTTTCGGATAGAAATCCGTTGATCTATGCCGCGGACAAAACCAACTGGAAAGAGGTTCTGGGGCTTGTAAAAAGTTATAACGTTCCTGTTACGGTGTTTTCGCCAGACCTCGATATGCTCAGCAGTCTCGCATTGACCTTCTCGTCGGCTGGTGTAGAGGATATCGTCTTGGATCCCGGGACCTATCCAACGGGGGAAGGACTTGCCAACTCATTTTCACGATTTATAAGGATAAAGCGTGCGGGAATGTTAGAAGGGAATAAAGTAGTCGCCTATCCGTTGCTGTCCGTGCCTCTGACCGCATGGATGATACACGACGAGGCGGTGGAGGCTTCTTACTGGGAGGCGGTTATCGCAAATTTGTTCATCATAAAATACGCAGATATCATGATTTTGCACTCGATAGAACCATACTCGTTGATAGCAGAGCGAACACTCGTCGCAAATATATACACGGACCCGAGGCGTCCGGTCAGTGTAGAGGCGGGATTGAGGGAGATAGGAGCTCCAACGGAGCAATCACCCCTTTTTCTCACGACCAATTTCGCGTTAACGTATTATACGGTGGAGAGCGATATCAGCTCGAACAAGATTGATTCCTATCTGCTGGTAGTGGACACCGATGGGATCGGAGTAGAAGCAGCCGTTGCAGGCGGGCAACTCAACGTCGAATCGATAAAAGAGACGCTGGAATCGTATGATGCGGAAAAGAAGGTGAAGCACAGGACATTAGTGATCCCCGGTCTTGCAGCGAGACTCTCGGGCGAGACTGAAGATGCTACTGGCTGGACTGTGCTCGTCGGTCCGCGGGACAGTGGGAGGATTCCAGACTGGATGAATACGAATTGGCCACCTCAAACCGGTTTTTGAGCACTAACTATGACCTGGGCGGTATGGATAACCGGCTTACCGGGAAGTGGTAAGACGGTAATAGCGCAGAAAGTGAGGTCTATCCTGGAAGAGCAGGGCATGGGTGGAGTGAAGGTGCTTGAACTTGACGAGGTACGTAAATTTATTACGCCAACACCATCCTATTCGGACGAGGAGAGAGAGATTGTATACGCCTCGCTGGTGTATATGGCGAAACTCCTGGTGGAGAGCGGCAAACCGGTTATCATAGATGCTACGGCAAATCGGAGGAGATACCGGGACAGAGCGCGAGAGACCATACCGAAGTTCGCGGAGGTCTATGTGAAGTGCTCGTTAGGCCTGTGCATGGAACGAGAGCGGAACAGGAAAGCGGAACATGCTCCTCCTGGTATCTATGAGCAAGCTGCGGAGAAAGGCGCGACGGTGCCGGGCGTGAATGTGCCGTATGAAGCGCCCGTGAATCCTGAGGTCGTGGTGGATAGTGAATCCATGAGTGTAGAAGAATGTGCGAAGAAAGTAGCCGAGTTTATACTGAGACGGTATGAACAGGCTGATTGAAAGAGGCCGCTTATTTAATACACAAAAGCGAGCAGTTGGCCGCCGATGCCACCCTCAATCGCTTTTTCATGCGACATCACACCTTTTGAAGTCGTGACTATAAGCATACCAAAATCTCGTGCGGGCAGAAGTCTCTTCTCCCATCTCTCATATTCTTTCACACGGACGTAAAACCTCGGCTTTATCGCATTGCAATCGTTTATTTTGCCACAGAGCTTCACTTTGAAGAGACCTGCTTTTCCATCCTCAGCAAATTCAAATTCGGCTATATAGCCGCCTTCTTTCAATACACTCAGCACGTTACCTATCAGTTTTGAGGCTGGTTTGAGCGTACACTCCATCATCCCTACTCTCTCTGTATTCTTAAGGTGCGAAAGAGCATCTGCAAGCGGGTCGTTCAGCGACATTTTCTTTCCTCTTTTTTCTTTCAGTTCGATACATAAAAATATGTTTAACTTCTCATCTCTCCCCTCGTTTAGAATCAGTTAGTTAGTTATACTTCTTAAATCCTATCTCTGCTGCGATCTCCCTGAAGCACTGTCTGCAGAGATAAATTCCATATCTACGTACCAGACCCCTTCTTCTGCTACAGCGTCTGCACGTGTTTGCACCTCTCCCATATCGCTTAGTCCGCTCTTTTGCCATCTTACCTCACTTCACTCCTCCTCTCTTCCAATAAAATAGTTCAGCAAAGTTGCGATCCTTTATCTCCTCTTCACCTTCTATCTTTTGTTATTATAAAGGGGTAAAGAATATTTAATATTGTTCATCGTGAAAAGAAGGGGAATAAAAGTAGCAGTTGCGGGAAAGGGTGGTGTGGGTAAAACCACCATTGCAGGCACGCTTGCTCGGCTCTTCGCGAGGGATGGGCATGGCGTCATCGCGGTGGATGCAGACCCCGCAATGAACTTGAAATTTGCACTCGGCATCGAGAAGAACCCGCCACCGATCTCCGAGCTGAAAGATCTGATTTTTGAACGGACCGGCACGTATACCGGGACCGGCATCTACAAATTGAATCCCAAAGTGGATGATATAATCACGCGGTATGGGGCAACGGGGCCGGATGGTGTAACGCTGCTGGTAATGGGGACGATAGAGCAAGGAGGAACTGGATGTACCTGCCCTGAAAATGCGTTCCTTCGCTCCTTGCTGCGGCACGTGTTATTCGAGGAACATACCGTTATACTGGACATGGAAGCAGGGATAGAGCATTTAGGGAGAGGAACAGCACGAGGAGTTGATATCATGCTCACCGTGGTAGAGCCCGGGATGAGATCGGTAGAGACCGTAGGTAGAATAAAGAAGCTCGGTGAGGATATCGGAATAAAGAACATCGTTGCGGTGATCAACAAAGTTACGGATTTCGAGGTGGTAAAAAGGATAGAAAGTAAATTAGAGGAGATGAGCATACCGCTGCTGGAACTTATTCCTTATGAACAGGCACTGATAAAGGCTGATATGGAGAGTAAAGCTCCGTTGGATATCGGGGGAGAAGTCGTCGAACATATAACGGGGATTAAAGAGAAAATTCTGGCATATTCCTAAGATCCTCCGTTTGAGTTCTCTTGAGTTATGGGGGGCTGAGGTGCTTCCTTCTTTTCCTTTTCCTTTTCCTTTTCCTTTTCCTTT
>JACUTR010000019.1 GCA_014859735.1 Candidatus Methanophagales archaeon
ATAAGGGGCCAGACCCCCCTTATCAACCCTCCCCTCCCGACTCACATACAAAAATTGGACTTAGTTTTAACTTAACACGGGCAAAGCCGTTCATCAAGCCTCCGACCAATCACCCTACTTCATCAACCAGCTCGCAGATATCGTTATAATCATTGCAACAGCGGCAATCGCTACCATAATCTTTCCTGCAAGTTCTGGAAATAAGCCGAGATAGTCACTATCGAAATTTGAAGATTTAATTTAAACGTCCCAAAAATCATTACAATTGGCGAAAATAACCCTGGTACGTACGATTTGACCCCGCATACGCCTGAGGCTCAAGAGCACGGGGTGTTGTGGGGATGGTGCGAATTGCGAGCGTGGAGGACACCATTAATCTTTTAGTGAGCGAACGGATATTAAAAATAGAAGGAGGTGGTTATACGGGAAATGGAAGAAGAAGAAGAAGAAGAGAAAAAGGCGGAATTGAAGCAGTTGTTTGTGTACGAGCATGATGCGAGACGGCTTGAACTGTTTGTTCGAATCGTGTATGCGTGGATCGCGATAAGTATCATATTAGTAGTGTATGGCATCATTGCGGAGATCTGCATGCTTATTCAGTGGTTTGTGATCTTGATACTCGGACGCCGAAGCGAGGGCTTGAACAACTTCATTAAGGGGTATCTCGAATATTACGTGCACGTGATCGGCTATTACTTCTTTATGACTGATAGAAGACCGGGCATAATGCCGAAGCCGGTTGAGCTCTACGAGAAAGAGCGGGGATAAGTGGAACCATTTACTAACAACTTTCTTCGTTTCATCGTATCCCGCATCCATAAAAATTGCCCCGATTAAAGCTTCGAGGGTTTCTGCACGAACGCGGGGGTTTTCATTAGCCTCCATTTTTTCCTCCCCATGACTCATTCGGATAAATTGTTCTATTCCGAGATTTCTAATAGACCCAATTTCATAGTAATTTACTGCCATAACAAGGATAATAAAAGAATAAGTCCGATCAGGGTGATATTAAATACTGCAACTTGCAAGATTTTGTTTATTGGTCTGTCATAATCATCTGATTTTATCAACTGGTCTTGGCATTGCAGATTTATTCCTCCCCGGATATCGTTTCTACAGGACAATTATCGATCGCTTCTTGACAATCGCAGTTATTGCACGCGTTTGGGTTTTTTACCTCCTCATCTTTTTCGTCCAGTACATTTAAACGGAACTGGTCGTTATGCTCTGCCAGTTCTTATACACTGCATATACAAGCGCGCCAAATCCCAAAGAAATCGCTACAATGCGTATGACCCAACCTGCATAGGGAATTCTGAAGAGAAGACTGAGGATTATAAAGCCGAGGACAAAAATCAAGATATCTTTTGTCTTAATTTTGAATACATCAACAATCGTTCTGCCTACGGCGAATGAGACGAAGAGACTGGAGAGCATTAAAGCTATGATAAAAAGCATTCCCATAAGTAATGCAACGGGAAAACCAACGAGGGTCACAGCCAGCACGAGTATCAAAATTACCGATGCGAGTATAAGAACAAATCCTACTACGGTGTTCTTCACCGGAGATTTCCTCACTTCCTCTTCAATTATAAAGAATTGGGCTGGGAATAACTTGAGCACGATTAGACCGATTATGAGGAATCCAACGGTCATGAGGATACTAAATAGGTTCATCAATTTTTGTAACCCTTGCAGACCTTCGCTTTTCTTGAAATCGACACTGCCTGCACTTCCGGTATTGTGGAACTCCTCGGCTCTTACCGTTAAGTTGCCGATGATCGTACCAGCATTGGAAACCCGATCACCTGCAATGACCGCATCCCTGCTGATGACCGTGTCCGGGTGGATGTTAACATTTCCTCCCGCAATTACCACATTTTTTGCACCACCTCTCAACTCTATAGTTCCGCCTGCCGCCACAATTTTTCCGTCAATATCAGAATTAACTACTATTTGCCCACCAGCAACGAAAACATCACCACTTACCGGTGCATTTATACTAATATCACCACCCGCAAGTACCGCTCCCGCAATGGGGGCATTAATACTCACCGTACCACCCGCAGCAAAAACATCATCATCTATCGGGGAATCAACGGATACCTGATCTCCGGAGAGCATCTGTAATGCCTGACCATGTGGTACGAGCAGAATTACCATGAGTGCGATAATTATCAGTCGCAGTATACAACCAGGACCGGCCATACGTTTAAACCCCATTTTCGCTCGCCTCCTGAATTTCGGTTAGAGCAGATGAGAATCGTGATAGCACTCTTAAAAAGTGATTTGTGAGTCGTTGTGAATAATTAGCATAAATTTCGAGCGTATGGCACTCAAGGTTAAATGTTTATATCGTTGATAGCGGCGAAAAGGCTCATCAATCTCCTACAAATGAGTCTAAAGGAGAAGGGGCCACCGTGGTAGATTCAAAGAGGGCAACTCTGCGCTATCGAAGTTGTAATTTTATGTTCTTTCACTTAATACCTGATTTAACCAGTCTAAAATATACTCTGCTCTGCTCCATGAATCATCATTATTATTTCGCTCATGAGTTAGCTCGGCAGTATATGAGAAAATTTTTGGAGAGATATAAATCATATCCTTATGCGTAGGATTGTTAGGACAACCTGATAACAAGCAAGCTTCTTTCATAGCCGTTTCGGGTTTTTGGATAGGGTGATGCAAAGGTTCTAAGTTATGTTTTAATGCCTCCACGTTCTATCCTAACCTTTGCTACAAAAACCAAAAAGATCGTCCAACAAAGTATCAGGAATATAACAAAAAATAAAGTGATTACCCAATTGGAATAGGGTATATATTCCAAGATCGTTAAGAAAAATAGAATGCCTGCAATTATGACTAAAATCGAAGCAAATATATCAGAACTCCTTGCAAAATCAGGTTTTGTTATTAGATCTCCACTTACTCTAAATTCTGAAAATGGATAATTAAATTGTGTCCCAGTTACCGTGGCACTATCTTCCACAAGATGGAGCAATGCACCTGAAGTATAGGAAAGTACGAATGCCATAAAATATACAAAACTAAATAGATCAAGTAAATAAAGGACTACAAAGGCATAAATGCCAGTTAAAACTGTTGCAGTACCAACGCCCAGAAAAGAATGCAGAAAACCTCTGTGTCTCTCTTCAATATTGTAGTTTTTCAACAAAGTCCGCCCGAAAACATAAACGGCGGGCTTATAAACCAAATACTTTGTAGTGTAACCAAAAATCGGAAATAATGGCGCAATAAGACCATTGATTAGTTGACCTAGCTCTCCTTTGACCCCTTTAACTTTCTCATGAAATATAGCTGCATCCGGACTGTCAGCATCTGGAACTAATGAACCTATCGCTATGCCAATCACAACTAACAAAGTCAATTCAGGATATTGTAAAAAATAAGGAACTACCAAAATCGCGGCGGTAAATAAGGAGAGTATTAAATGATGCTTTCCTAACATAGGAACTACTAATTCCTCTTACCATAAAAATTTTTCCGTCATTTATGCACACTCCCTTCCATCCACCACCTCTCAAAACCAAAATTCAATGATCCTGTGCTGGTTATTACACGCACTTCCAAGTCAGGCTACCGGCTCTGAATCCCATCTCCTCATCTTATTTCTTCTTTTTTCTTGGCTATCTTGAGACCAACCGCAATACACAATTAAATCACTCCCCACACCACATGCCAGACCACATCAGTCCAGAAACCGCTGCTTGTTCGTAATCCTTTGATCCCAGATCTCAGCAAAGCCGAGTTTTCGTGAAAGCTTCAAGCCAATTATTAGTTAGAGAGGAGAGATACAATCTGCAATATAGAGCATGCCCTTCAAATGGTCTGTTTTAGATTCCAGTTCACTTCTTCTCCTAATGCAAGATATCCGTTTCATGGATGGAGGGTGGTGCGGTTCTTGTAATGCCACGTACAGCGCCGGTTGCCGGCTTGACCTCAATGGTAAAGTCCATGTTTGCCGTAACACCGTAATCAGGCAGCGAGACGTTTATCTTCGCCTGCTCATCGGCCTCTAACAGGACGTCGGCATCGCCCCGGGTGATAGAGAAGTTCCAGCAGCCCATCGTCAGGTTCCCTAACGATGCGTTCTCGTTGCTGGCGTAGGTGAGCGCCCCCGCATGCCGGTCTTTATCACTATACCCGATCGTCAATTTGGTTGGGCTCAGCGATAACGGCTCCCCTCGGGTACTGAGCTGCAGGTAGAACTCCACAACGGTCAGGTTTGTGCTGTCCGCTTGGTATTTGCTCGCTTCATCTGGATAGTTCCACGCGTAGTACCCCCGGATAGTTATAACCCGGGTTGGACGCAGCACCCGAATCCCAGGTTCCATCATAACCCGAAGCTGAGTTATTCACGTAGCCATAACGCCAGCCGTGCCCGATGACGTCCCCCGAAAGTTCAGCCGAAGACGTTACTTGCTTGATGCCGGTATGAATAACCTCTTCAGTTCTCTGTACGCTGAAGAACCCCGCGTTCAGGACTACGTAGGCGAACACCGCGGCGATGACCACGAATGCAGTCAGCACGATTCCCGTCTCCAAGCCCGTGAACCCCTTTCTCTCCATCCTCACCTCAATTCTTTCTCGCCTGATTTTTCTCCTCTCCTTCTCCTCTCCTTTAACCGGTAATAGTATCACTATCGTATGTAAAACGAGTAGGGAGGTTCTTCAGGTTCTTCAAGTGCTTCAGGTTCTTCACGTGGTATAGGTATCGCATACTTCGCAATCAAACAAGGAATCAGTATCATAATTTTAACCAGTGAGTAAATACTGTTCATTAATCGATCTTTCGTGAGTCCATCATAAAAGATCGGCTTGGATTGAATAAGAACTTCGCTTACCGTATCGGGTGGATCTGGTTTTATATCAAAATCGCCAATTTCTTCGTTTTTCAACAATTCTAAACTCAGATCCCAAAAGAATCCCTGCTTCTTCTCTTGATTCAGCTGATCTATCTTACCACTGAGTGGTCCCAAAAACACCGTCGTACCCAACACAATACTATCACGCCAGTCCACCTTCTGCACTACATTAACGTTCAAATTGCCGAGTTGTATATAAAAATTGAAGTGCGCCTGGGGATCCAGTGCCTCTCTCGGGAAGATGTTTTCCTCTCTTAACCAACTCCCAATTTTATCTTTTACGCTCCTGATTTCCTCTACCATTCTTACCACCATAACTAAGATTTAAAGTAGTTCATAAAACTTTTCTTTACAAACCTTCTCTCTTTACCGCTTTTTACGGTAAAATCTTCAATTCCACTCTTAAAGCTCCCAGAGCCGCTTCGGGTTTCGGTTCAGCACGCAGATACCGGGGCGTTATAATGAATGCGAGAGCCATAACCTTCTCAGTGTTCTCAAACCGCAAAAGTTGGCATAATTGGCAATAATATCAAAATTAACCTTTACCTCCCTTCTCAATGATGATGGGCGGCGGATAGAGTATACCTTTTATTATACAAGTGTGATTTGAAGATCAATTTTCTTACCCGCAATTCCTTCCAAAGTCTCTAACAAAAGCCGCTTCTTCTCTTCCAGGTCCTCTTCCAACGAACCGATGTGTCCTTTTGATCGGTCGATTCCTTCTTGTAATTGCTTGAGCTGTCCTTGAGCCGAAACAAGCGAGTGCTCAAGCTCCTCCTTCTCTTTGAGTATCCTCAGATCCGAAAGCGTACCCTTAACCTCTTCAATCTGTGATTGTAACTGCTCGCGCCTTCCCTTCATTGAAACGAGGTCGGTATTTAACAGATGGTCCAGCCAGTTCAACGTCTGCTCACGCTTTCTATCTTTGAGTACAGCGGGATCTCCTTCTATAATATTCTTTATAACGAGTAGATTTGCGTTGACATCATCATTAAGAGCGTCAATTGGCGATGCGAGGATTGCAGCTATCGCGTTTCGCTCTTCTGGCGTAAGGGTATGCCGGCCTGTCTCATCCTGCTTCTTCAAGAGGTTGAGTGCTTTGGTAAGCGGCGTGAACATCCTGCGAACATCCGATTCGAGTTCGTTTAAGTCCGTTTCTAATGATGACAATTCGGTCTCGTGTGCTTTATACTGCTTCCATTCTTCCTTCTCTTCAATCAACTTCAATCGCTTATCTTCCAACTCGATTCTCCTTTCAAGTGCAGAACAATCCCCTTCTTGATCGTTAATTTTCTCTTTTTCCTTCTCTACCGCTGATCTCAGCTCCCTTATCGCTTCTATGAACTCTGGCACCTGTTCCAAATGTTCAATCTGGCTCTCTTTTTCCTTCAACGGTGCGATAAGTTGATCGAGAGCGGTTCGCAACCGATTGAGATCCGAGATAACTTCCTTAATCTCGCTGGGGAAGAGTGATCGAACACAGTAAATGTTCGTTTGTGATTTGCCAAAAGGGAATTCGAGACTGGATGTCGTTTCTTGATAAAACGACCAAACGGTTTTATAATCCGTCTGCGCAGGAATCACAATCTTCTCAGCTACCGAATAGAGATGTTTCACCATCTTATCGCGGCTTAGCAACCCTATCTTTTCGATACGATCCGGCACCTCCTCCGTTGATTCGGCGTTCTGAAGCTCGGAGATGTCCTGCTTAAGCCGCTCACGTATCGCTTCTATCTCGTCATATAACCGAGCGGCATTTGTATTCAGGCCACGAAAGAGTGCGTTCGATACCATCTCCAACCAGGTATCTATTCCATCGAAGGAGACGGTGGACGGTATTTCCTCCTTGCCACGGATTTTATTTAGCCATTTCACATTCTTACGTAGAGGATAATCAGGGTTATAGTTTTACATCAGTGATTTATGTATGCACGTGCTTTACAGTCGGTTATACCCTTCCCGGAATGCTCTGGCATGCCTCTATAACGTTGTCTGCATCTTTATTCTCAGATCTGAGAGTGCTTTAAGCTTATAATCCTCAAATAAGACTTGCTGTACAGAAGCATCAGGTACACTCAGTGATATCTCCTTACTTCTTCCGTATCTGCCTCTGCTCACCATCATTGTATCCAGTAGTCCCAAAATGTCCAATTCCGAGACAAAAGTGGTGATCCGCGCCTGTGATAATGCCTCTATGCCTAACTGATGACATAATCTTCGATACACACTGTAAACTTCTCCACTTGAGAAGCGTCTCTTTCTTCTTTCCCGGTTTAAAACGAGTATACTACTGAGCACAATCTTGGATTGGAGCGGTAGTGTCTTTACCACTTCAGCTAATCGATTCATCTCTAATCTCTCGCTTGCTTGCCGCACATCTTCTTCACACACCATTTTTGAGTCGGAACGTTCTGCAATCTCGCCCGAGATGCGGAGTAGGTCAAGAGCGCATCGTGCATCTCCGTTCTCAGACGCTACAAGAGCTGCACAGAGTGGTATCACTGCTTCCTCAAGCACGCCACCCTTAAAGGCCTTTTCTGCCCGCTCTGATAAGATATCCCTTAACTGCTCCGCATTGTAAGGCGGAAAGATTATCTCCTCCTCGCTTAATGACGACTTAATCCGCGGGTCTAATGAATCGGCGAAGGTTAGATCGTTCGAAATCCCTATCAAGCTTACCCGTGCATTAGTAAGCTCGCCATTCATCCTTGAGAGGATATATAAGGTATCCTCTCCTCCTTTCACAAGCTTGTCTACTTCGTCTAATATCACGGTTACACATCGCTGTTCGGCATCTATTCCGTTCTTAAATTCGGAATACACCTTATCCAGTGGCCATCCCATTACCGGAACGCGTTGATTAAACTCTTGTGCGAGATAGGTGAAGACCCGATATGGCGTTTCAAATAGTATACCGTTGATATAATGGTGAGAGTATTTACTACCTGACTTACGCGCCGTCTCCTCTAATCTTTTACTTACATATTTTACCGTAGCGGTCTTACCTGTCCCGGTCTTACCGTATATAAAGATATTTGAGGGTGTTTCCCCCATTAGCCCTGACGACAGTATATCGGCTAAACGTTTTATTTGCGCCTCCCGATGGGGTAGACTTTCCGGAATATGGGTATGGCGAAGAACTTCCTTATTTGCAAAAATCCTCCGAGCTCTTATCAGCCCCTCGAAGAGGTTATCCATGGTATTCCCCACTCACCTGATCTCGAAGAGTATCAGGTTTCAAGCTTAATTAATAGTACCAACTATGCGGTAGGTTATTTATAATAGTTGCGGATACGTTTCAAGTGGATTAAAACGGGGAAAATATAAGGGATAAAATCCCATTTTGTCACCTCCCAGAGCTTATTTCACCCCGCTTCGGGTTTCGGGTTCCGTTAACCACAGTCATATCTTGAATCCAATTATAGCCAGCCGTAACGACCCTCACCTGCGAGAAGCTCGCCCGAAGCGACATGCCACCCATGCTGTTCCCCGGTGAAGGTTGTAATGATCCGATCACGATAGCCGTTGGAAGACCATCCATAAACCCACCAGCTGTTTCTTCCATTCAGGTCGATATAAATCGAGACTTCTGCATGAGGAGATGCTGCTGCATAATCAGCATAAATACGGCTCTCGTAGCTAGAGCAGTTTACTCGCGTATCCTGCCCGTCGGGGAAATCGCAGGTAACTCGAGTCACGTTGTACATCGGCGACAGGAGAGGCTCATTTCCCAGTGGATTTTTGGTGCTTATCTCATGATCCACCGGCAGCTGCACGATGATCTCATTCGGGATTAACACCGGAGTATCCTCTGAAAAGGCGTCAGAAACATTTTCCTCTGGTACTGCCTTCGGCTCCTCGCCCGGTTCGAGGGGTACCGGAAGGGAGCGAAACTCCGGCACAATCTTCTCGACACTGATTTTAAGCATCGTTCCGTGTTCGGTTTCAACAATACTGCAATCCCACTCAGCCGGTATTGATGCTTTTCCGGTCACGATCGCATCACCTATTCTCGATTCATCCTCGATTAACGGCACGGGCACGTATAACGTAACGTTGTACAGGATTGAATCGGTTCTCAGTGTGACGTGGTAGTAATACTCACTCCTATAACTCTTCTCATAGAGTCCGTGCGAGTGATACATCCATAAGCCGGCAACCACGAGCACAACCACTAATATTCCAATTGCTAATAATGTTGATCTTCTCATACTCTTACAATGAGCGAAAAAAATAGATAAGCTTTTTCTACTCCGCGATAAATCTATCGGATTGGCAGTTTAAGTCGGAGGATCGTGGAGGAGCGGGCTTATCGAGGAGGATACTGTGATAATTATACACCAGATTCTCACCGCAGTCGATGAGATTGTCTGGGGTCCTTTTATGATGGCCCTGCTCATCGGGACCGGTATATTTCTTACGTTCAGGTTACGGGGACTTCAGGCGCGTAAACTGGTGTATGCCCTCCTTCTCATAATCAAACGTAGAGAAGAGGGCCGGGGGGACATATCGCCATTTCGTGCTTTGATGACCTCACTATCAGGTGCCATCGGCACGGGCAATATCGCAGGCGTTGCCACGGCAATCTCACTGGGCGGACCAGGAGCGCTTTTCTGGATGTGGCTGACCGCCCTTGTGGGAATGGCAACGATCTTCGTTGAATCCACACTCGCCCTCCATTTCCGGGAAGAACTGCCTGACGGTACCATGATAGGCGGACCATTCTCTTATCTTGAGCGTGGGTTGAAAAATCCGCGATTGGGCCTGGCATTGGGTATGGCATTTGCCACCTTTAGCATCTTTTCTTCCTTTGGCATCGGCAATATGGCCCAGGCGAACTCGGTATCCCTCGCATTACAGGATACGTTCCACATTCCCGGGATTGTCACGGGCTTACTACTGGCATTCGTGGTAGGGTTGGTTGTCATCGGCGGAATAAGGAGATTAGGCTATGTAGCTGGAAATCTGGTACCGTTCATGGCAGCTCTTTACATCTCAGCAGCCATGGTTGTTTTGATACTGAACTTCGAAGCGGTCCCAGGTGCTTTTTTACTGATCATCGAGAGCGCCGTATCAGGTCACGCAGCAGTCGGCGGATTTGCAGGGGCTACCGTGGCCCATGCCGTGCGGTTCGGCATCGCCCGGGGGATCTTCTCCAATGAAGCAGGTCTGGGCAGCGCCCCGATGGCACATGCCACGGCAAAGACACCGCACAGCGTCCGACAGGGATTGATTGCCATGCTCGGGCCATTCGTTGATACCATCGTGGTCTGCTCCATGACCGGTCTGGTCATTGTATCCACCGGAGCGTGGGAGACCGGCAAGACCAGTACCTCGCTGAGCATCCATGCATTCAACTCACAGATAGGATATGCGGGGGATTTGGTGATAACATTCGGCATGGTGCTGTTTGCCTTTACCACCATACTGACATGGTCATTCTATGGCAAGCAGTGCCTCTCATACTTCGTGAAAAAAGTGTCTGAAGATCCCGGATTCTACCGGTTCTTCCTCTGGGTATATTATTCGCTGTTCCTGGTGGGGATCGTCACCGGTGCCAGTGTGGTTGACCTTCCAAAGGCGGCTCTACACCTTGTGGATATCTGGCTGTTCTCTGATATCACCAATGCCCTGATGGCAATTCCCAACTTGATCGGGTTACTTTTCTTGAACAAGATCGTGGTAGATCTGTTCAGGGATTATTTCAAATCCTGATTATCGCGCAACTTAGCTAGACAAAAGTTCCCCTTTCCTGCGCAGTAAGTGTTAAAAAGCTAGTTCACAGATACACAAGTGAAATAAAGAAAGTAAAAAAGGAAAATATTTTCCCCCTGGTTTGACCAGAGGAAAAATTACCCTACTCGTTAGTTACTACGCATCCTCGACTAAAATCGTTTCGGCCGATGATTCTGGTAACATTCAGCGCAATAAACAGGTCTGCTGCCATCGGGTTTAAAGGGGACTTGTGTCTCTTTCCCGCAGTCTGCACAAGTAACGGTGTGCATCTCCCGAGGTGGACGATCAAAGCCCTGTCTTCTTCTGTCTGAATCCCATGCTCTCTTCATGTTATACCTCCTTATTGTATAGTAGACTCTTGTTATTTAAATAACTTCAAAACATGGGATACTATTTAGACTTATTTTTGTATTGGTTACTGACAAACTCTTCAAACCCCTTCTCACCGCTTCTTTCAGAGCCGCTTTGAGATTTCGGATTCGGTCAGCTACAATCGTATCCGCCTTCTTCTTTATCTACTACCCAATCCTCTTCAAAATTAATACGCTCGCTTCGAGCGCCTCTCTTCTTTAATAAACGCAGCAGTTCTTCTTCGTCATCGCTGAATATCTTCGCTTTGCGTTTCATTCTTCTATACGTTTCACCTCCATGACCCTTATGATAGGGTATCTCGATATTTAAACCCTCGGCATGACTGCCCCAGCGGCGTCTGTATGTACCCGTCAAATCTAAGTGTTTTTCTTCTTTACGCGAGCTTAACTTATTATTTCGTCCTTCTCGCCGCTTCGTTCAGAGCTGCTTCTGGTTTGTTGGTTTTTTTATTACGATGGACAGTGAACTTCTTCCCAATCTTAAATGCGGGAGCCAGATGCTCTCCGATCTTCCAATAGGTGTTATCATGCATCGAGAATACAATGGGCTTGATCTTTGTAATATCAGGCAATCCGTTGGTGAGATACTGTTCCTCTGAGTAGGCTTCAACAATCTCTCCAATAAAAATTTCAGCCGAACCGCCGTAATCCAGGGTCTGAACAAGTTTACACTCAAGATTAAGCGGGCATTCTTTGATCATAGGAGCAGTTTTGAGTGTACCATAAAATGGTTCAAAGAGAATCGATTTATCAACACTCGTCCCAGACACTATGCCACCGTAGTCCGTAATGGTTACCAGCAATCGCAATTTTCTCCATAGTTCATCCTCCTTCTTTCTGTTTAGATATATATCTAACTAACCTACAATATGTATGCGTTTTGCAAACTGGTTTCTATGCTACTCTCTTTATGAACGCCACTCCCTCTGTTCTCGGATCGTTCGCTGGTCCCACCCAATTGTTATAATCATCCACATGACGCACCTGCAGTGAAATAAAATGCCGACCACTTGACTCTTCCAGCCCGGCTCTCCGTTATCCTCACCATAAACCGTGAAGGTGTAGCCGCTTTGTTTATTGACCGTGGCGGTACCGGTGAAGGTGGCATTGTTTTCTGATAGCTCGAGTGTGGTTATCGGTTCGCTGTTAACTTTTAGCTTTGGTATCGTTGCATTTCCATGGTCCATGAGATGAAAATGGCCTGATGGTCTCCCCTCTTCGTATTGTACCTCAAAATTGAAATGCGCTGAAGTATGGTTCCATTTCCTTGCCGTGAGGGCAGATGGGGCTATAAAACAGAACGAGCACGGGCAGCTCTGCAAGCTCTATTTCTCGCTCCCAACTTCGTTCATCCACTTCGAACAGGTTCATGGTCGTAATGTTCAGGTTAAAGCAATATCATAGTAAAGGGTCAACATATTATACGGGATGAAGGAAACTCTATCATGGTTCGGAAAGGAATGGATCGAGAAGGATGCCAAAGCACTTGGTGTCTACATAACGTTGCTGATGTTACGATTCAGGGTGCGATTTTCGACTGATATCCCTGTTCTGTGCAGGGAAGAGGGATTGATGGAGGCGAGATTGAAACCCTATCTCGCTATTTTCCTGAAAGATGAGAAGCTGCGGGAAGCGATCGCCGCAGGGAAAGGGTTTCTTAACGCTTTAGTTACGCATACCTCGTTCCATGAGTATGAAGAGGTCTTAGATACCATTGAAATGGATTTTTATGAGATTCTCAAAGACGCTTACCTGAGGCATGTAAACAGAGCAGAAATTGCGGGGGAAATATCCGAGTACGATGCTACCTCGCTCATCAGAAGATTTCTGAGTGATGTATCTTCAACCAGATTTTCTATCGGGAAAAGTGCCAGTGCGGGCAGTTCCATCTTACTGACACCGTTTAGTGAGCTTATGGAACTTTACGGCTTATCAGAAGGAGATGTGCGCAGATTCATGGAAATCTTGAGGCTATCTGGAATCATGTTTTTGGATATTATTCCCGCTCCGGTTCTTGAGAAGGAATTTATCGAAAGTCTCGTGTAGCGGAGGATTATTTTCGTCCCATTACTTTTGTTCACAATTGTGTAACTCAATGCAGTCCGAGGAGCTGAATTTTGGCACACAATCCCTACTCTACTCACCGGGAACTCCAGCTTTTGTACGCCGCTTCGTACCCCAGCTCTATAATCATCTCCACAAAGTTCAAATGCTCTTCCACTAACGCTCTCACCTCTTCGTCCTCCACGTATTCCCCATAGAGGATTTCTCGCTTGATTTTCGCACCTAAGAGGTCTAAAGGCTTGCATGCATGGCTCGTCAACTATGATCTCTTTTACCTGAAAGCCTCTTAAACGATGAGTCTCCGTTTCATCAGGTTCACTGCCAGTACAAACAAGACGAGAGAAACAAGAACAATCCACGCGAAACTCAACACGAGGAATCCGCTCAGGGTTGCAAGCGTGAGCGCGCGGGTTATCATGACCAGATGCGTGAGCGGTAATGTCGCCAGGGCAAAATACTGTATCGGTTCCGGTAGAAGCGAGAGCGGGAAAAAGGTGCCGCTGAAGAGGAACATTGGGGTGATAAAGAGGAAGGTGGGATAGTTAAGCGAATTGATATTCGGGGTGATGGCGGTGAAGCACATCCCAATGGTTGCAAAGAGAAAGCCCGCAATAAAAGAAAAGGGAATTATCAGCAGCGATAAGGGCAGGTCGATGAGTCCGAACGCTGCGAGCACCGGGAGCATGATCGTTGCATAGATAAGACTTCGCGTCGCGCCCCAGAGGAGCTCGCCCGTTATCACTTCTTCTATGCTCAGGGGTGTCGCGATTATCGCGTCAAAGGTCTTTTGATAATACATTCGCACATACGAGCCGAAGGTGCACTCGAAAAAGGCCGAGTTCATAATTGAAATGGCTATCAGAGCAGGCGCTATAAATTTGACATAGCTGATACCCTCGATAACATCGATATACCTACCCAGTCCGAATCCAAGCGCGAAAAGATAGAGCAGAGGTTCAAGGAATGGCGGGAGGAAATTCACTTTGTACGTCTTCATAAACACATCTCGATTTCGAAGCCAGACCTTCCACACCCGACTGCTCAGTTTTGGCACCGCGAAATAAGATATCATTTCACTCCCTCAGTTTTCTTCCCGTGAGCTTTAAAAATACATCTTCAAGCGTGGCGGAACGAGCAGTTATTTGCCCGAGCTCGCATTCCTTTAAAAGCGAGTAAATCATCTCCTGCGGATTGTTTGTATAGACCTGCACCCGGTTCCCTATCACATCATAGCTCGTCGTGTTTCGCTCCAAACATGCAATTACCTCTGGATCATTCTCCGCTTCCACAATATCCGTGCCAATATATTCCCTGATCACCTCATCCGGTTTTCCTTGCACCAGGATTTTACCATAATCCATAATCACCAGTCGATTACACAATTGCGCCGCCTCCTCAAGATAATGCGTGGTTAACACGATCGTGATACCCTGCGACTGCAAGCTCTTAATCTTATCCCAGATAAGATGTCGCGCCTGCGGATCAAGCCCAATAGTCGGCTCATCCAGGATCAGCATGCGAGGCGAATTGATCAGTGCTCGTGCAAGTATCAACCGTCGTTTCATGCCACCAGACAACTGTTCAATCACGGTGTCCTTTTTGTGGCTCAGTTGAATAAAATCCAGAAGCTCAGCTACCATCCGCTCTGCCTTTGCGCGAGGGATATCAAAATAGCGCGAGTACACCATGAGGTTCTCATGGACCGTGAAATCCGGGTCAAGATTGTTCTCCTGCGGCGCTACTCCTAAAAGCTTCTTGATTTCTCGCTGGTGTGTACTCACCTCCATGCCAAACACCGTAAGCTTTCCGGCAGTCTTCGGAGATACACATTGAATCATCTTCATTGTGGTCGTTTTACCCGCACCATTTGGGCCAAGAAACCCGAAGACTTCTCCCTCTTCTACCGCAAAGCTCACGCTATCCACGGCTACAAGCTCGCCAAACTGCTTCGTTAAATCCTCTGCCACAATTACTGAGACAATACAGACCACCACCCTCACACTGTGCCGTTACAGCACGGGTAGAAGGAGAGCCAAAAGACTGCTGATTCTGTCGTAAGTTTCTTGTGCTTCGGCTTTCGATCTTCTGACCCTGCTTATCGCGAGCTCACCGCTTGCCATTTTGATCAATTGCCTTTCGTCCTGCGGTATTGCACTCAATCAGTCTATCCCTCCACGTTAATATCAGAGCCGCATGACCATAAAGTTTTTCCCGTTATGCGCCGTTTTTCAGGTTTAGTGGTTTTTCCGGTAGGATGCATTAATTGCCCGGGAAACTTTTAAAAGTTTTTATAGTACAAAGTTATAAAAATTGGTGGATGAATTTTGATTTACTGCTCGCGCCGTTTTCGGGAAGTTCTTCAAAATTCACTATACTATAATAATATATAGGATGGGTAGCGGAGGAGATACTGATGCACCTTACTGAACTATTGGATGCGGTAATATTTAAGGAGGTCTATGAAGAAGTAAAAGTCGAGCGTAAACTCCATTATCATCCATCTGAATTACCAGAGGAGATCGCAGAAAAGATAAAAAGTGATAAAGAGTTCAGGCAGAGATATAAAGAGATATTAAGTATACTACTCCAAAAACTGGGCCATGAAAATTTAGAAGTACTTACCATAGACCCGTCCTCTAATAGCTTAGAAGTTAGATATACCGCATATTATCTGGGATGTAGACAATTTCCAGAGATCCATTTAAAAACGCTCTTGGTCTTCTCTGATGCTATAGGTGTGGATATACGCGATCCCGATGTTTTTGATACAATTGTAGAGAAGGCGAGACGAGATTTAGGAGAAAAGAATAAAAAAGAAAAGGAAGAGCGACTCAATCATTTCGCTCCGCTCTTTAAACGAGCTATTGATCAGGAATCGGTCAACGAATAAATCAGTTTTTCCTTATCGCTTTTGTGTTCAACATTTCCCGTAATCAGGTATACCCGGCTTGAGTTGATTGGAGGGAGGAGCCCTCAGTATAATTAAAAAATTTTCGACTATTGTAAAAAGTTCTTTCACTCTGTGGGGACCCTATAAAATACCGTCCCGTTATAAACGGATGATTGCTTTCGGTAATCGCGGTGATGAGCATAAGTATACGGATAAGGAAAAAGAGGCAGGGAACGATTGCCTTCTTACTCTGTTTGCAACATATGTTTTTGCTATGTTCTTTTGACATGAGTTATTTCTACTTAAACTCTTTTATAACGCCTTTGATAAGGAAATAACCAGAACCTATGCATGACGATTTATCCACTGCTCCTCAGCTTCGCACTGCTTGTACTTTCGAAGGTGGTGGAGGGGCTATAAGAAAGAGGGTATGAAGATAAGGGGGGAGAGATGAAGAAGAGCGGTAAAAAATTGATGGGTGCGGTGATGATAGGGATAGTAGTGAGTGCGGTGATGACGGCGCTTATGCCGCTTGCCGCGGCGGTTACAATCACTAAATTCGAAATAACACCCGCGAACAATAGAGCCGGTGCCACCTCTGCTTATATCATACAGGTGAATACAACAGGATTTCAATCATTCGATATAACCATCCCGGCGGGATTCAGGGCGAAGATACCTTCAGCAGGAGAGTTGATTGCAAGGGTTGATCTCTGGTGGGATACACCCAGCCCAGGCACCCAGTATGGGTATGTTACCTTCACGGCAAATGTGACAGACCCATCACAGAGGGTGGATGTGTTTGCTGATATTGGCGGGGCAACGGCAACACTTCCGGGTATGGAAGTGAATTATGCAGAAGGAGCAACAACGTCAATCAAATCACCTTTTGGAGCTCAACCAGAACGGGCAAAATTGAGGTTACCAACAGCAGTAGAGAACGGATGGTTGAACATAACAGGCCTGCCGGATCCGATAACGAACGTTACGGTTAGCATCGGTGAATTCGTGAAGAATCCAGTGATTGCCGGGGATTATGAGTTTACTGCGGATGGTGTGTCAGAAACGGTGCATATCAGCGCCATACCAGTTCCAGTAGTTAACACGATCGGGCTGCTCGCTTTGGTTGGCATATTGAGCATTGTGCTCGCAACATTAGTCAAGAGGAAGAGAACCTGAAGAGCAAAGCAGTTCCCGTCAACGCGTTTAAAAAAAGGGTCGTTGGGGGAAAGAAGGTAAACAATATGAATTCAAGAATCTTTACACGGAATAGTTCACCGCTAATAATTCTGTCACTCGTCCTTTTGATACCCGTTCTTATCACTATCACAAGTGCAGAAGTAACCGAGTTGAATGTAACCCCAGAAGTAGTTTTACCGGGTGAGACATTATTAGTATCGGGAAAGGCGTCTCCGGGAGAAGAAGTATGGCTCAACTCATCATTTGAGATTGCACTGCCTGTTTCAGAGGGAGCATACCGTGGTGAATTCAACGGCATTGAGATCCCAGCCGGTGAGAAGAAATTTTCCGTGACTGCTGAGAGGATAAAAACCATTCGACTATCAATATATCCTATATTTTGGCGAACGATTGAATATCCATTAGAAGGCCCTAAAAATGCAACTAACGGCACTGCTACGATTTCTATTTCATTTCCCGCAACCTGGGGTGGCATAACCATTGACATCTACGGCAAAAAAACTGTTGGGGTATATGGTGATGCAGCAGATAACGCAAAATCAGTAAATTTAACAACAGATATGTCAATCAAAGTCACCGCTGATTCAACGGGCGATTTTGAACTCCCGATAAATACTGAAGGAATCCCGTCGGGGGAATTTTTGATAACCGCGGGTGAAAAAGAAAAGAGGGTGTACATAGTAGCTCCAGAACCAGAACCGTCAGTATTCGACACGGGCTCGCCAGAAAAACCGTATCCAAGCATCTCCGGCATACACAGCGGCACCATAACACCGAACCACACGATAACCGTGAGCAAACTCTCTACTTATCCCTGCTCAGGTACCGGTGGGCATATCGAATACATAAAACTAGGGAATACCACCGGTTGGAATGTAACCGCAATGTGGGATGGATATGCAGGAGATTGGCACACGATAACTTTCGGTGAGCCATTTACCCTTTATGCCGGAAGTACCTACAACTACACCATAATAACCGGCTCTTATCCTCAGATTCACCATACAGATGCATTACTAACCGCAAACGGGTGGATAAACTGCACTTCATTCGTGGATGCGAACGGAAAGAGATATTGTAATTGGATTCCCGCGATAACGTTGCATTCGAGGAGATAAGAGAAGCGAGCCGCTTCTCACCTTTAATTCTGAAACCCGGAGCGAACCTCAGTTTAGTTAAACTCTCAACTTTGGCTGCAGAATGAGCGCAAAAGCAAAAGATAAGAGAAGAAGTGAAAAGCGAAGTAAAAGTGGAAAGCGAGTCAAAACTGAAAAAGGAGGAGAGAAGAATAATAAGGATGAAACTTCGGTTAGAAGAGATCTAATAACCTTGCTAGTAGAAGAGGCGAAAGAGAACAAAGAGGTGATAAAATACCTCACGCTTTTTATCACTCTCTGCTTTGCTTTTTATATCATCTATTATTTCCTCACGGTCAGCGGTTCGATGGTAATGGCTCGATTGAGGAACATCACCGCACTCATTTTAGGCGCTATTTTCTCTTTAACGGGTGCCGATGTAGTGGTGAAAGGGGCGATGGTCTCTCTCAATGATTTCCCCTTAGAGATAATAGACGAATGCACGGCTGTTTTCTCCTCGATCGTTTATTGCTCCTGCGTCCTGGCATATCCCACCACGTTAAAGAAGAAAGGGCTGGGCATTGCCCTGGGCATACCTTCGCTGTATGCGATAAACATCCTCCGCCTGACGATACTGGCACTCGTCGGCATCTCATCGCCAAGCATGTTTGAATTTGTGCATGTGTATCTCTGGCAGGCGTCGTTTATCATCTTCGTGGTGGTGATCTTCTTGATATGGCTCAAGCTGGTAGTGGGGGAGCGATGAAGGCTAAGAGGGGTATTTTAAGTTTACGCGGGAAGCAAATTACCATTTTCCTTCTGGAATTTCTGGCGGTTTCCGCGATCTGTTTAGCTGTATGGTATCGTATCGGTGAGTTTTATCAGGGTGCTATTTTCTTCGTCGCCAAACACGTTTTGCTCTCTATGGGCTATACCCCGGTGCAGATAGCAGCGGTGAACGTATCAGGTGCATATTTAGGAAATTTCAATGTAGTGCCGCTGGTGGCGTTAGCGATAGCAACGCCGGGATGGAGATTGCGGGAGAGGGGAGAGATGCTGGTGATCGGTGGTCCGGTTCTATTTCTTCTGCATGTTCTGGATTTGGTGGCACATTTCCCGATGTATTTCCATGGTTCAGAGTTAGCTCAGTTTATAGTACATTCAATAGGGGTGGGTGGCGTGGCGATGCCGTTTATTATCTGGTTCATGGTGGCCCCTTTAGCTTCCGAGTAATCTTCCCGCATCCTTCTTCTCAATGTACCTTCGCTCACTTTTTGTGACGCCGCTATCGCAGTGAAGGGAACACGGACATTAAGTTACTTTTTCATGGTTTACACATCGATCGATAATATGCTGAATCTGCAGGTTATAGCTCGTCCTCTGTAATAACCCCTTCCCTCTTCAACCACAGAATCGCACGGAAGAAGGCATCCGCTCGTTTACCTTCGGTAATAAAATCGTACAGCTCCTCCAGTCGTGAAAGAGGAATAGAATCGAGAATCCGGATAGCTCGCTCAATCGCGTTGATTCCTGCTTCTCCTGATGCCTCCCAGTACCCTTCTATCCAGAACATCCCGATTCGCCGAAAGAGTAATTCCTCCAACTCATTCGCCGTTAATTCACGAACTGCATCGCGTATCTCACGAGCAAGATTTTTATACCCTCGTGGTTCCCACCTGACGAGCTTCGCTTTCCCGGGAGAGGGGCTGTGGTCTTCACCGAGCAGGAGGAGAATATCTCCTCTTTCTTTTTCCACAAGCTCGTCCAATTGTCTGCTAATTTCTGCATCCCTCAGTTCTATTTCCTTCATTTGTAATTCCATCGCTTCTCGATACCTCTTCCCGGCTTCTTTATAGCTCCTCTTAAAAAACAAATCAACGTTCGCTCGCAACGCCTCACGGTGTCGCTCATACATTTCACCGGCTATCGCGGGCATTTTCTCTAAGAACACCTTCTTCCCCGTATTATGGATAAATTCCTCGAGCGTTCTCCAGGACAGTATTGGTTTTAAAAAATCCACCGGATGGAAGCGAGGCGGCATCCTACCCTGCGCTAATTCATTGAAGTGGTTCTCTATTCGTTCTCGTTCAGTATTCTCCAGGACTGTTGTGAATTCCATAAAAATTATGTCCACCTTTGGCAAGAGCTGCTCTATCCCAGGTACCCACGCTCTCCATATCTCCTCCTGGTGCGGGATAGCTATGTGATAGACCGTTACCTGTGCCTGATCTTGCTCTTCTACCTGAGTCTTCTTGGTTTGGTTTTTCATTAGACATATTTTTTACCGCCGAGATCACGGAGAGCGCTGAGATGACGAAATATAATGGGGCTCCGCCCCATCACCCCCGGAAACCCCGGAGGGGTTTAATGGTAACTATTTTTACTGACTCTCTGTCTTCTCTGCGGGCTCCGCGGTAAACAAGTACCATTAGACTAATCGTTTAGATAAGCATTGGTCATGTTTCATCTCTGGTTAAACATCTCAGTTAGGCATACATACGGTTGGAAATGATTGAGTGCATACTTTATATGTTTTTTCCTAACTATTTTGTGGTAAAGCTTTTTGCTTGCAAAAAGGTTTGTGTGTATGGACGAAAAAGATCTGTCGCATCAAATCGCAGAGATCAAAACTGAGTGGGAAGCGGCATTTAAAACGATGCTGAGATACTATGAGAACGAGCTCTTCACGCGGTTCACAATCGAATACGATGCTGCTACCTGGTATCGGTTTAAAAATCCCGCGCTTATCTATCCCATCGATCGAGAAATGAGGTTTTCAACGCCAAACGCGGACATCAACTTCGATTACTATCCTTCTCGTTCAGCAAAACTGGGTATCGTGGGGCATAACTTTGCGTACCTGGCTGATATCGAGGAATATTATCCTTACAATTTCTCGCTCTTCATGTGGGAACAAAAAGAATTTATCACACCCCTCCAGAGGGCGAATTTGAGGGCTGCACATTTCATTCCTGACACGCTTGCCGAGGTTACGCGAGAAGGTCTCCGGAGTTTTTTGAAATCGAGAGGCCAGGGGGACGGGCTGGGTCTTTATGAGGATCCGCTCGTCGTAATCGAAACGCTGGGGTTGATGGGAATGCCCAGAAGGGATAATATCCTCAAGTTCTTTAAGGAAGTGAGCGAAGCTAACGAATCAGCTTTTCATCTCCTCTTAGAAACTCCTTATCTCTTCTCATTCGCCGGTTTAGTGACTCCACCAGCATTGAATGAGGATAAGAAATACGGAATCAGGAGGAGAGAAGAATTAACCCTTATAAAAATGCTTATGAGCCGTTCTGTGAGAGCAGAACTGAGCTATGAAGAAATGAGCACGGAGCTGCAGAAAGCAGGATATACTACAACGATTGCGGAGAGTGATTACAAGCCAGAGGATTCCGTTGATCTCAGGTGGGTGAAGCTCGATTATGCGATTGAAAGGATCAAGATGAGTATTTCTGAGTATGAAGACAAAGCCGCTCATTCCAGCTATTACTGCTACGCAGATATGGCAGATGCACTGAGGAGGATATATGAGAAAGAGAGAACAGCTTTTAGGTCATATAGTTAGTTAGGTGTGGGGATGCGGCAACGTGAGGGATATCTCTTTCTTTCATGTTAACCTCAAACATAATTTATATATTACTTCAAGTCTTCTTTTTCAAGAAGAGAAGGATCCTCGTGAG
>JACUTR010000020.1 GCA_014859735.1 Candidatus Methanophagales archaeon
CAGCATCTATACCGTCCAACTTCCCCGGCATAACAATATCCATCAGGATTAAATCGGGCATGAGGCTTTTTGCCATTTCTATGGCTTCATTACCCGAAGATGCTCTTCCTACAACCTCATACCCCAAGGATGTCAACTGCTCTTCCAATTGCGTTTTTTCGAGAACATCCATGGCAGCCACCATTATTTTAGGCATCTCACCACCTCCTCCTCAATAAAACTATATATATATGGATATGGTTCATATATTTATTGTTTATCACCGCCCTGGACTAACATGGTTGCATACCGGAGGAGCCCCAAAAGTGGTTACAAAGAGGTTATTTGGACATCCATTCCACAATATCCCTTTCCACATAATTACATACAAACGCATCGATTTCTGGTGATAGGTAAGGTAAGATATTATGTGTTGCGCCTATGAAGAGGATGCCCAGCATACCCTCCTTTAAGGTCTCTTTTATCCTGCCTGCAATATATCTGTCCCTCTCCTCCGTCAATTCATATAATCGCTTTTTATGTTTCTCAGCAAGCTTTTCCCGTTCATTAGCTGTCTTTGCACTGACGATATCCTTTAAAATCTCGTATTCCTCTTTAAGCAACTGAGCGTCTTCTGTCTTCTCCAATGTGGCACCGTTTCTAATCAAAGAGGAGACGATCTGGAAATTTTGACTCCCCGTCTTCACACACTCTTCTACAAGTTTAACCCCATGTTCTCCTCCAATTGGGATACCATCTTGATAAATCTTCACTTTCTCCCTATCAACATCCTTTAGGATACTATCCAAAAGCTCTTTTAATTTATTCCAAAACGTAGATACTTCCTTTCTGTGCCTTTCCCTCCTATCTTCGCCAATCACTCCTTCTATCATCTTTGCTATATCATCTCTTAACGAACCCATCTCAGCTTCGCTGTGAGCAACTGGGATAATTAGCAGCTTCTTTCGCATGTATTTTATTCACAGTACTATATCTAAGTAGTTACTTTTAAGCTTTTCTAAGCGTTTCAATAGAGAAGAAGAAATACTAAAAGATAAATAGAATGAGAAAGGTTTTAAAGGTTTACTTCTGTATCTTCTACGTATGGCAGAGAGAAAGACAGAGAGAAGCATAGAGGAGATAAACGAGCGAATTGCGGATGGCAGTGTTCGTGTAGTGACCGCAGACAGAATGAGTGAACTGGTGAGCGATTTGGGTGCAGAAGAAGCGGCAAAGGATGTAGATGTCGTCACTACGGGGACTTTTGGTCCTATGTGCTCTTCAGGGGTCTTTATCAATTTTGGTCACGCTGACCCGCCGATAAAAATGCAGCGGGTATGGCTCAACGATGTAGAGGCGTATACCGGAATTGCAGCGGTAGATGCGTATCTCGGAGCTGCACAATTATCCGAGGAAAAAGGCTTGAACTATGGTGGAGGGCACGTCATCGAGGATTTAGTTGCAGGTAAGTGTATACAAATGCGTGCTACCGGCTATGGCACGGATTGCTACCCCCGTAAAGAGCTGGAAACAACGATCACGCTTGAGGATTTAAATCAAGCGATTATGGTAAATCCGAGGAACTCGTATCAACGGTATTTCGTTGCGACAAACTCCACTGATAGGACGTTATATACCTACATGGGCACACTACTTCCTCATTATCGTAACGCTAATTATTCGGGTGCCGGCGCACTCTCTCCTCTCTCGAACGACCCCGATTTTGAGACGATAGGTGTGGGTACGAGGATTTTTCTCTGTGGTGCCAGCGGGTATGTCGTGGGAATGGGGACGCAACACAGTCCTGTTAACCGGCTTGGAACAGTAATGGTCACTGGTAATCTGACGGAGATGAATCCTGAATTCTTAAAGGGTGCCACCTTCTACGGATATGGCGTAACCCTCTTCGTTGGTATTGGAATACCAATACCGATACTGAATGAACGAATAGCGAAGAATACCGGAATACATGATGCGGATATTGTTACCGAAGTGATTGATTATGGGGTGAGTAGGAGAGAACGACCGGTATTGAGAAAAGTTACGTACGAGGAGTTGAAATCGGGGATGATAGAAATAGAGGGTAAAGAGATTCCAACTTCACCACTTTCAAGCTTTTTCATGGCAAATACAGTAGCAGAGGAGTTGAAGAGGAGAATAGAAGAGGGTACTTTCTTCCTCTCGCTGCCGGTCGAGCGATTACCAACCGATACCTTCTCCAAGCCGATGAAGCAGACAGAACTACCGTTAGTGAAAGATGTCATGATAAGGGATGTGAAGACGATAAGCGAACGAGCAAGTATAGCCGATGCGGCGAAATTGATAATGGACACCCAGTCGACGCATATACCGGTCATAGCTCATGACGGAAAACTCGTGGGGATAGTAACCGCGTGGGATATCTCAACGGCGGTGGCAACGAGACACGAAGGCTTGGCGGAGATAATGACGAGAAAAGTGATAACCGCGAGTTTCGATGAGCCTCTTGAACTGGTAATCAGGAAGATGGAGCGCGATAACATCTCCGCATTGCCCGTCATAGATACTGAGAGCAGGGTTATCGGGATGGTAACAAGCGATGAGATAAGCAAATTGATCGGAAAGCGGAAGAAATGGCAATGGAAACTAAGGATCTGAAAGTAGACTTGTTATGCTTGGGTGCACGGGTATCTGGTGTGCATAAAGGCAGGAAAGCGGGTGCGGGTCCTGCTGCTGGTGGGATGTTCATCTTCCGCAACACGGTAACAAACGTTCCAACCCAGAGCTGGTTCGTTTCACTCTCTCCTTACACGGTTGATCTCGAAAAGGGACGGTATATAATCAAGCGCGATGGTGAGCGAATCACTGAGGTTCGTTTCCCTGTAGCGAAGTTCCAACAACTGAAGACCAAAGATGGCATACCGTACCATAAAATCGCACTTCTACACGGGAGGAATTGCGTGGCTACTACCACGATACAAACCTGCGTATATTGGAACACCCCAAAGCGGTGCAAGTTCTGTGCAATCGAGCTCTCGCTGAGAAGTGGTGCGACAATAGCGAAGAAGAAGCCTGAGCAGCTTGCTGAAGTGGCACTTGCCGCAAAGAAATTAGACCATGTAACGCATGTGACGCTTACCACAGGCACCACAGCCACCCCTGATAAGGGTATCAATCACCTCGCGGAAACCGCGCGAGCGATAAAAGAGGCGACTGGACTGCCTATCCATGCCCAATTCGAACCACCGGAAGAGCTGAGCATGATAGATATCCTTTATGATTCTGTAGATACCGTAGGCATCCATGTGGAGAGCTTTGATCGAACGGTATTAAAAGAGGTGGCTCCGTGTAAGGCTGAGATACCGTTTCAGCAGTTTGTAGAAGCATGGAAGCGAGGTGTTGCGCTTTTTGGTGAGAGCCAGGTCAGCAGTTACATACTTGCAGGGATGGGAGAGAGTGACGAATCGATCATAGAAGGTAGCAGGATATTAGCCGAACTCGGCGTTTACCCTTTTATCGTACCTCTTCGTCCTATACCAGACTCGGATATGGGGAATGAGAAACCACCAAGCCCGGATAGGATGCGTCATCTCTATGAGGCAGTAGCTGAAATACTGCACAGCACAGGAATAAGCTGGCGGAAGAGTAAGGCTGGGTGTGTACGGTGCATGGCGTGTTCGGCGCTCTCGGTCTTCGAATAAACCTTCCCTTCACCTTCTTCAGTTTTCAACAGCGCAATAAGCCTCTCTATATTACCGTTACTCAATGGAAATCACCTCAACTGATTTTATTCCTTTTCCTAAGTTCCTTCTCTAAATTTTTGAGGGCTTCTTTGAAATATCTTAGATTGGTTGTTGCAGCTTCCCAACCCATGTAGTCCTTCTCATGCTCCCAGGAAAGGCTAAATTCATCGCCCAGTTTCTCATAAAATTCGTTAATGCTCATACCATACTTCTCTTCTAAACGTTTGATTTCTTCTTGACATTCGGCTATCTTTTGCTCTAAATAAGTTTTCAAAACCACACTGAGTGCTTCTTCAGGTGCTTCTTTCATTGTTATTTCCTGTGCGAGCTTCACCATTTCCTGTGCCATAAAAATACTTTGAAAATGCAATCTTAAATATTTTGTTCGTGCTTCACGAGTAATAAACCTTCTTTAAGAGCGTACCAGGCATTTGCTTGAGCTCTGTAACGCAAGAATTGTAATGCGAATAGAATTATCATTAATCACGCAGAAGCAAAAATCCCTCCATCATACCTCATACCGTCCATAATTCAGCGTAAGCATACCTGAAACGTTGAATCTCGCAAGCAACGCTAAATCGTCCTTTTCAAGTTTCCTCTCCGTAACCGGCGGAATGGGCTTCGTCCTTCTGCACAATATTCGCCCTCCAGTCATTTTGGCACCGACATAGCCTTTCGCGTTACCCTTTACGAACGCAACCCCTCTTTTCATCTCCACACCAAGGAATTCCGCTGCGTCTCCCAATACCACAACGGTACCGCCATTGAGCAACGCAGCAGCATTCATATCCGCATTTCCTTCTATCACAACCAAACCCTTTCGCATCAATATCCCGGCGCTCAATCCTACATCTCCTTTTACATGCACCGCCGCCTCGTTCCTGCACCGTGCAGCAAGCGTATTTCTCACTATTCGATCAGCAAGAAGCAAGCAGCCCCCATCTTTGAACTCATTGGGCTCACGTAAGGTATGCTGTTCCTGCTCTCCGGGATGATGCAAGAGCCAGGTTAGCGAGACGAATTTCTTATAACCCTCTAAATCGGATTCAACTTGCACCACATTGCCAAGGGGTTCTTTAACTTCGCCCTTAATGTAAAGAGCACCTGAAAGCATACTCAAGCCGAGATGAGAGCCAGCATTTCCGTCCACTACCATGGACCCCACTTCTGGCAGCTCTCTCCCGTTACCGCCGAAAAAGACGAGATCAACACCCAAACTCGACCCAAGTCTCGTGCCTACATCGCCCTTGAGATGCACATCTTCACCGCTCTTCAAAGCCTCCACAACAGCTTCATACGAATACCTCGTGCCGAGCTGTGAAGGGATTACATCGGTGGGATTGAGCTTTGCTCCTCTATGCTGCCAGATGAAGTTGTACGTGAAGTCACCAATGCAGTCTTGTGGCAAACTCAGTTTTAGCTCCATTTGAATCCACAATATACATTGAGCGTATTTGCTATATCTATAATATTACTGTCAGTCTTTATCACTGAGACAAAAGTAAGTATAGTTTAAACGGGTAGGCATGCAACATGGAATGCGAGCTCATCAAGCAGGGGTTTGAGCAAGGATGTTGCCATGTTTTTGATGCCCGCGAGGGGCAATTTCGAAAAGCGTGTGAAGCCACGCTCAAATATGAACAGGGGATTCCCTATCGATTGATACATGCAGTTCTCCTCTCGAGACCTGAGCAGTATCTTTCTATCTATTTACCAGTCCGGCTGTAATCTCTCATGCAAAAAGTGTCACTCCTGGCAGTTCACTCAAAATGCGGTGGGGGAATGGATGTCTCCTTATGACATAGCTAAAGAAGTCGAGCGATACCTGAGCGAATATGAAATTTAATGATGACGTGCATCGAAGCCTTACCGGCGTATCGAACTCGCGTATTTTGAAGCTTCCGGGCGAGCTGAAAGAGAGAGGATTCATCTTTGAAGTTCTCTCGCTCTATATCCCTGGCTGGGTGGAGACAGACCAGATTGGTAACATCGCAACGGAGTTAGCTTCGGTGGATGCAGAGATCCCCTTCACTATTCTCGCATTCTTCCCGGAGTATAAGATGAGAGATGTGCCGTCCCCGACGATGTGGCAGATGATAGAGGCTTATCGCGCTGCAAAGGATGCCGGGTTGAGAAGAATTAAGCTGGGGAATCTCCATGTAGTCGTGCATACGCGTGAAGAATACGAGACGTTAGAAAAAATCGTTGGACGAGAAAATCTGTAGAACCGCCGTTTATAAAACGTCTTCTTTACCGTTTCATTGTGAATCTATATACAATTTTGGCTTTAATCTGGTTTAATCACTCTAATTTTGCCAGGCCTAACAATGATTAGCCCTTCTTTCCCTTTTATTTCAGCCATACATTTCTTTACCAAATTGATTATCTTGCTTGGAGTGGCTTTTGATGGTCTGAGGACTATTATCGTTCCCTTTCTAAATTTTAAGAACAGGTATCCAAAATCCAAATCGAGGGTGATTACCGCAAATCTGTTTTCGAGTGCATACTGGTAAACCTCTTCATCATCAGCCCCAGCCAACCCCACCTCGAAGAGCTTTAGAGCACCGCCACCTCTATCTTCTAACCATACCTTCAAGCTATAAGGGAGGTTATCATCAAGCAGGAATCTCATGTACTTCCTCTTTGCTCAAAAGGTGTGATGCATATCTTATTACCTCTTTAATGTCCTCTTCCTTAAGCTCTGGATATTCCTTTAAAATCTCTTCAAAACTTAACCCCTCAGCAAAGAGTTCAAGAATCAGATAAATAGGTATCCTTGTCCCTTTTATAACAGGCTTACCACCAAGTTTCTTCGGATTGATTTCTATTCTTTCAAACATGATTTTAGGTTTGTTTTAGGTATAAAAAAAACTGTATGCTTGATGAAATCCGAGAGAGGTTCAAGTGGGAATATTTTGAAGCTTCCAGGAGCGATGAAAGAGAGAGGATTCATCTTTGAAGTTCTCTCGCTCTATATCCCTGGCTGGGTGGAGACAGACCAGATTGGTAACATCGCAACGGAGTTAGCTTCGGTGGATGCAGAGATCCCCTTCACTATTCTCGCATTCTTCCCGGAGTATAAGATGAGAGATGTGCCGTCCCCGACTCTGTGGCAGATGATAGAGGCTTATCGCGCTGCAAAGGATGCGGGATTGAGAAGAATTAAGCTGGGGAATCTCCATGTAGTCGCGCATACGCGTGAAGAATACGAAACGTTAGAAAAAATCGTTGGACGAGAAAATCTGTAGAACCTCCGTTTATAAAACGTCTTCTTTATCCTTCTGAATGAGAGAGGTTTATCTTCTCCTCCAGTATCCTATCCGAATCTATCAGTGCTCTTCCGGTATTCCCAAAATGCCGTTTCGCACGCCTCAGCTCCTCCGTAAACTCATCCACATTACCCGCTGCTACCAACTCGGATAACCTCGTGGCAACCGCTAAAAATGCCTCGTGGAGCTTGCCCATCTCAAAATTCGTCTGTATCTGTGCGTAGAGGTGTGGATCTTGATGGAGCAGCCTGCCCACAAAATCCATGAGTATCGCATACATCGGGCTCATGAATTTCCTTGACCGTTCGAGATCGAAATCAAGCTTTCTTAACGTGATGCCAAAGGAGAAGAGGACAAAATGCGTGAGCCCCTGAATTACCGCCAGTATCTCATCATGCTCCTCTGCGGTTAAAAACTCAATCCTCGCCCCGTTTCTCGTGAACAGCTCATGTATCCGCTCGTATAGCGGGCCTTTTCTTAAAGGCACGAATATGACCGGTTGACCACGCATGCTCTTCGCAGAGGGCCCGAATAACGGATGAGTGCCAAGAATTTCCACACCCTCATTTGTATATCTCTCCATCAGCTCCATCGGCATTCTTTTTACCGAGGTTATATCCATAAGGAGCGAGCCCTCATGCAGTTCCTGCCCCACACGCTCTATCACACGTCCGGTTACATCGATGGGCACCGAGATGAGCATTACGTCAGTGTCCACAAACTCTTTTTTTAGCGCTCCCTTCTTCATCTTTAAAACATCGGTCGTTAAGAATTCTACGCCCAGTCTTTTTGCTACCGCCTCTGTTTTATCACTTATATCCATTATTCTCACGTCACAGTCGTTTTCTTTAAAAAAGCGGGCAAACCATTCCCCCATCTCCCCTGCGCCCCCAAGTATCGCTATCCGCATAGAAACTCACCCTCTCTGTTCGTTTAGCCACATTTCACCTTATGCTATACTTCTAATTATCAGTGCTAAAAAGGAGATGAGGTATATGGTATAAAAGCTGCCGATACCGCCGATATTAAAGAAAGCGCTTCCCACTTCTTCCCGGGGCAGTGTTATCAAGGTTATCAGCATTCCTAAGAGGATGCCAAAGATCGCGGGTGCAAATATCAATACCTCTGCTATCCCTGCAAGTGGAAGTCCTGCCGGCGCGAGTATAAGGCCAAGAGGAATAGCAAAGATGCCTACATAGTTCGGAACTAATATGCCGACGCCGCCTTTCACCTCGGAGAGCATATAGGAAATAAGCGCCATGAGCAGGGTGGACATTGTTACTTCTAACAGCGGCAGAGGATAGCTTCCCATCCGATTAACGGAGAGCAGCAGATAGAATGAGAAGAAGAGCGGTATAACAAAACCACCCATATTGAGCGTTATGCGTGTCTTATATCTCCTTTCAGTCTCGGTCTGCATCTCTTCTAGTAGTGACACACCGTAAATTTCTCCAATACATCGTGCTTCTCTCTCGCTGTACTCCGGCTTTTTGCTTCGCACCGTGTATATTGGAATCTCTATTATGCTCGTCAGGAGCATCACGAGCAGAACAATGAAGAAGACTGAACGCTCATCAAGGGTCTTTTCACAGCACAAAAAAACGGTTGGTATAAGTAACAGCCCAAAGAACACAAGTGGCTTCACCTGTGGCGTGTTCACTATTTTTCTCATCTTTTAAAGATTTTGATACACCATACTATATAAAACATACCTTTATTATGTATGCCGAGCATAGGGAACGAGAAACTTGAAGAATTGAGAAGAAAGATAGGCGAGAAAGAGAATTTACTCGTTGCGTTCTCAGGTGGTGTGGACAGTGGCTTTCTGCTGAAGGTTGCTCATGCTGTGCTGGGCAAAGAGCGTGTCCTGGCTGTAACGGTAGACAGTGACTTGTTTCCGCGAAGGGAGTTAGCAGATCTCAAGGAGTTTCTGAAACAGACCGATATCACTCATAAGATCGTGCGGTTCTCATGGCAGCGAAGCGATGATTTTGTCAGAAATCCGTATAATAGATGCTACTATTGCAAACGTGCATGTGCAAAGCTGTTAAAGGATATTGCGGCTCAAGACGGGATAACAACCATTGCAGAAGGCGTTACTCGTTCCGACACTGATGAATACCGTCCAGGCATTGTCGCATCCCGCGAAGAAGGCGTATGGCACCCCCTGGTCGAGGTAGGCATAACAAAACATGAGGTACGGCATCTAGCGAAGGAGATAGGACTACCGTTCTGGGCTAAGCCCTCTTCGCCTTGTTTAGCTACACGGATAGAATACGGAGAGCGGATAACCGAGGAGAGACTCAAGATGATCGAAGCGGCTGAGGATTTTTTAAAAGATAGGGGATTAAAGCAGCTCAGGGTTCGGCTGCATCGGAGCGGAATAGCGAGGATCGAGGTTGATAAAAAAGAATTGGACGCTTTTTGTGAGGCTACCCTGCTTGAGCATGTATGCCGCAAACTAAAAGCGCTGGGGTTCACGTACGTCACGCTTGATCTTGAGGGATATCGAAGTGGAAGTATGGATGACGCTCATCCACCCGTAAACCTTGCCCGTTCTGACAATTTATAAGAGAGCGGTAATTTACGGAACGGTCTGGTTTTTAACTCGTCCTCAATCCGTTTCTTCAACTCCACAGCGCTCATCGCCTCTACCTTTTGCTCCTCTTGATTCGATTCACCTCTTATAGTGACATTCAACGTTTTTCTCTCCACTTCCTTCTCGCCTACCACCGCAACGTACGGAATCCATTCACGACCCGCATCCCTTATCTTCTTCGATACCGTCTCATCTCGATCGTCCACATCTACTCGTATTCCGTTCAGTACGGGTAGAAGCTCCTCGATGTATTCCAAATGTCTTTCCGCTACGGGAATTATCCTCACCTGGGTAGGCGAGAGCCATAAAGGAAGCATGGGCAGAAACCCCTCCTCCTTATCCAGATACGACTTCTCCAATAACGCATACATGCATCGTTCAATTGCTCCACTTGGCGAACAATGGAGTATAATCGGACTTTTTCGCGCTCCATCTGCATCGGTATAGATTATGCCATACCGTTCTGCATTCTCAACGTCTATCTGGACGGTGGACAAGGCTGATGCCTTCCCCAGTGCATCCACAAAGTTGAACTCGAACTTGAGCACGAAATAGAAGAAGCGCTGGTCCCATATCTCTATCAACACGGGCTTCCCAGCTATTCGCACCAAATCCTCTACAAACTCTTTATTAGCCTCATCCTCGTAGAAATCCCTTGTAAATCGTATCGCCACTTCGTAGCTCGTTGGTGAAAATCCTATCTCCTCTAAAACACGCATACACAGTTCAAATTGCTTCTTGAACTCTGCCAATGCTTCTTCCATGCTCTTACAGAACGTGTGCATGTCCGGCATCGTGAACTTTCTCAAACGACGGAGCCCAACAAGCTCCCCTCGCTTCTCCTTTCTGAACGACGGCGCAAGCTCGAAGATCTTCAAGGGCAAGTTCTTGTACGACATGCTCATCTCATTACTCATGAGAAATTGCCCGAAGCAGGCTGAAAACCTCAAGAACAAATCAGGTTTACCTCCTTTCCCTACCATTGAATACTGCCGTGCAGGAAACCGTTCGAGGTAATCCTTCAGCGAGGGATGCCAGACACTGTACATTATGGGCGTCTCCACCTCAACAGCGCCATATTCCGCTACGGACTCCCTAACGTACTCTTCCAGGAGCGTCTTTATCAACTTGCCCTTGGGATAAAACCGCAAATTCCCGGGGTCTGACGAGGGTTCGTAATCTGCGATCTCTAACCGCTTCATCAGTTCTACATGTGGTGGTATCTTATCCACCTCTCTCCGCTTCTCACTTTCGTACTGGAAGAACGTCCTTAAGTTCTCTTGGTTATCTTCAAATTCAAAATCCGCTGTTCCTACAAGGTTTCCTTGCTCATCCATAAAGAAGAAATGCGAGACCGCTTTTTCCTCCGCTTCTAACGCCTTTGATTCCCGTTCTACTTCCGCTTCTTTCACCTCAGCTCCTTCAAGAACCGTTATTTTACGTGATAACTCGGATAACGGATGCCCCTTGCAGCTCAGCGTAAACGATTTATACCAGCCAAATGGGGCTCGCTTTACTTCTATACCGCTTGCATGCAAATACTCTGCCAGCTCTCCCAATATCTCGACGCTCTGCTCCGGTGAAGCGAGTTCAGAGCTTAAATGCGCATACGGATACAGAACAACTCGTTCCGCATTAACTTTCTCAACAATAGAACGTGTTTCTTCCGCAGCTCTCTCCACGATATATCGTGCATTCGCCGCGTCTCCACGTTCGACCGCAACAAAAACAACCAAGGCCTCTTCAATCCGCTCTCGCTTCCTCGCATCCTCTATCTCCTCGGCAATCCTCGTCTTCTCCTTCGCTTCATATTCTATATAATCAGAATGGATGAACAGTAATTGCAATTTTCACACCTCACAACCTTTCTTTAAAAAAGAAAGCTTGACCAAAGAAACAACTATTCTTTTGATAACCCTTTTTTCTAAAAAATTCTGTGTTAATCCCATGGTTTCTTCACCCCATACCCATATACACTTAGTTCGTCCACACTAAGATTACATTTATGGTATTCTCTCACTACTATCTTAAATACCATGGAACGAATAGAAATAAGGACTAAGGAAAGCACCGAGCTCATTGATATTACAAGAGAGGTAACCGGAATCGTTGAAAGAAAAAGCGTTGAGTCCGGCATATGTGTCATCTTTACAAGACATACAACGACCGGAATCATCATCAATGAGAACGAAGCGGGGCTGAAAAATGACATGGTAACGCTTCTGAACCTGTTAATTCCGAAAGGGAAAGGAAATCTGCATGATCGGATCGATGATAATGCACATGCCCACCTCAGGTCCGTTGTGCTCGGCTCGAGCGTAACGATTCCTATAGAAAACGGTACGTTAGCGCTTGGAACGTGGCAGAGTATCTTTTTCGTTGAATGCGACGGCCCAAGGAGGAGAGAGGTATCTGTGACGGTTGTTGAAGGGTAATAAAAACCCTTTCCTAAAAATGAAACCCCAAAAATATTCTAAGGCCCTAAATAAATATTCCTTAGTTTTGGAAGTATTGTTAAAAAGAAAGCTTTACTAAAGAAAAGAGAAAAGAAAAAATTATATTCTTTCTTAGCGCAGGTTCTTTCTTTAGAAAGAAAGTGCTGCCCCAGTGTGGTAATGGATATCCGTCGGGCCTGCGGAGCCCAACATCCGGGTTCGATTCCCGGCTGGGGCATTCTATTTGCATACCAAAAAGAAGCTCTGGTTTAAAAAAGGAATAAGATAGCTTAATAAAGATATAAAAAAAAGAATAGATCAACCGACATGAAAAGAATCATCCAGGTGAGAATTCATAAAGGAGAAAGATATTATGTTGCTGAATGCCTTGATTTGCCTGTTGTTACCCAGGGCAGGACCTTAGATGAAGTGGTGGAGAACGTAAGAGAAGCAATCAGTCTCCACGTGGAAGGAGAGGATCTAAAGGAATGGGATCTTCTGCCGGATTATTCTGTTCTGGTGAACCTTGAACTTCCCGCTGCTCATGCCAACGCTTAAGACTCTCAGCTCAGCGGAAGAGATGTCCAGAAGATTCTTTCTAAATTTGGTTTTGAAATCGTTTCTTTACGCTTGAGTGTGATATACCCGTGGAGCCTTCGGTCTTCCTTTTTGATTCCAAAGATCTTTCCTTTCACTCCGAAACCGGTTTTTGCAAAGAAATTTATAGTTGACATAGTTTTTTAGAAATGATGGATTAAAATGGAACAGGAAACCATATCCTCAGAAGAAAGTCATTTTGATTTCATTGTGAGAGTGATGAGGGAGAATGATGGGTTTCTCCGAAAAAAAGCAGAAAACGCTTATACTGAAGTTATAGAGTTGGAAAACGACGCCATAGATTATACGATATCCGCTGTCAAGAGAAAAGAAGGAAGAGAAGATTATGTAAAGCGTCCAATGTCTTTCTTTTTGCAGAGTGTTTTGATGCCTTACAGCTATGCGATTCATACTGACTTACTCACAGGTAATTTGCCTGTCTGTTTTATGGAACTTAGATTAATGCTTGAATCGTTAGCAAAATCCTATATTGCAGATTTACATCCAAATAAAAATCTATTTTTTGAAACAAAACTTGAATTATTGGAGGAATTAATGGGGAAAGAGAAAATAAGCATATCCAAACTTATGAAAGATTTTGGAAAAGAATTGGGATTAAAATATGAACCTCTCGCTCTGTGGGGTAAACTCTCTCAGGAGTGGGCTCATCCAAGAGGAATTATAAAAGGAATTGTAGATCAACTGGTTAAGAAGTCAAATCCGCCTCCTTATGCCTTAGTAATACCTATGAGTTACGCTGAGGATGATTTAGATAATATAAACAAATTATCCAAGCGAATATCTCAATTCAGAGATATATTGAAGTCCGCAGTAAATAAACATCGAGAGGCTATTTAAAATAACCAAAGGGGCTTTCGATCAGAATCTCCTTCGGAGTAAGAGAAAATCCTGACCTCCTCTTCTGAAAGCAGGTTTGGCAAAAAGATTTATACTCGGCATAGATAAATAGAAATATCGAAAGTACTTGGCCTACACTTCCGATGGACGCAAAAGTATAGAAGGAAAAGAACAAATTTAGGCAGGATAACATGTCAAGTGAGATAACTAACTTGATAAACTCGTACATGCAACAAGCCGAAAGTCTCCTTGCGCAGATTCACCAACTTCAAGCTCGTTTCAAATCTCCCGGCACTGAGGTAGTAAAAGACCTTCTTGGGGAGGTAGGAGGAGCATGGGGTGAGGCTTTACTTGAATCAACTATGGGCAGAAGATGGGGCAAAAAATTGACAAAGGGCCTACTGACACAACAACAAGAACAACAATTAGCTCTTGAGGAACAAAGAATAGAATATGCTTTCTCAGGATTAGTCAGCAATTTGAGTTCGTTTTTTTCTTCGATCTCAATTAAAAAACCTGGACTCAAACCAGAGGGTAATAGCTATATTTTGTCAGGAAAGCTTGCAAAAACTCAGGAGCATGTAAGACTTGAGACGAGAATTAAAAAATTAATAGCGACCCTCCAAGCAATCAGAACCGAGCCACTAATCTATAATCGAGATATTCCTCAATTGTTAGAGCAGGAGAGAGCTAAGAAAGTTATGGAGGGTAAGCCCTATGAAACGTTAAAAGAATTGGAGACCAAGTTAAGAGGCTTCATCTCTTCCAAACTCGAAAGTATAACACCAAACTGGTGGAAGGAGCGTATTCCTGATGATGTTAGAAAAAGAGCTGAAGAAAGAAAAGCCAAGAACGAGAAACTATGGCCATGGCATACTCAAAAGGATCTGCATCCAATTCACTACATTGACTTTACTGACTATGTGAAGATCATAACGCGAAAAGATAATTGGGAAGGTATCTTCGTTGCAGTATTCAAAGAAAAAGAAATTATTTCGGTGAAGTTAAAAGAACTCGAGTCTATACGAAATGCAATTGCCCATTCTAGAGAGTTGGATAATGAAGAAACAGAGAAGTTTCGAATATATGCTAGAGAAATACTTAAGACAGTGAGATAATGCCCACCATGTATTGGAGAAATAACAAGTGGAAAACTATTATTTCTACTCAATAAAAAATAACAAGGGGCTTTCATCAGAATCTCCTTTAGAGCAGGGAAAAATCCTGCTCTCATTCATCTCCTCACTTCAACCCCAAACAACCGCTCAAAGTTATTCTCTATTTCCTTGTCCACCGCCTCTACTTTATTCTTTCTTTGTCTCGCGATCTCCTCATACACCACCCGTACCTTCTGTGGAACATTTCGCTCTTCCTCGTCAGGTGAAAGATAAGGAGCATCAGTCTCGGTGAGCAAGAGCGAAAGTGGCACTCGCTTCGCTACCTTCTTCATGCTCTTGCTCCTCACTATCGAGGTCGGCAGTGAGAGGTAATATCCCTCCTCACAGATCATATCAGCAAGCTGTGGTTTCCCGGTGAAGCAATGAAAAACCGCTTTCCTTACATCTTCATCCGAGATGATCTTCAACCCTTCTTCGATCGCCTCCTCACCCGTACTCCGCAGGTGAAGTATAACCGGCAGATCAAACTCCTTCGCCAGGCCGAGAAACTCCACGAAGATCTCCCTCGCCCGCTTCATCCTCAAAGGATCTCGTACCCAGTGGTAATCAAGCCCGATCTCGCCGATACCCACGATCCTTCGCTTGTTCTCACTTATAAATTCCTCATACTCAGCTATCTCCTGATCGGTTCTTCCTTCTACATGGATCGGATGCAGTCCGAGCGTGGTGAAAATGAAGCCTTCGTGCAGTGCGGCAAGCTCTACCACCTTCTTTGAGTCTTCAGGCTCCACCCCACTTATCACTATACCTCTCAACACCTCCCTCGCATTCTCTATCACCTGCTTCCGGTCAGTGTTGTATTCCTTAAAGGTTAAATGACAGTGTATATCGATGATTTCGACCACCTCACAACCTTTCTTAAAAGAAAGGTTGATCAAAGAAATATTTTTAATAAAACTTTGCTTAAAAGTTTTGCAAAGGTTTTTGCAACGCAAAACATCGTAAGCATATTTTTAGTAAAGTAAGCCCGTTCAGGGCTTGCGGGGATGTGGGCAGAGCCCACGATTGCGAAGCAAAAAAGTTTTTATTTGAAAAACATCTCGGATCTTTGCAATAGCAGCAAATCTTCAGTACTGAGCTTCTCCCCCTCTCTAAACTTCTCATAAATGTCCTTAGCCCTCTTTCTCGCCTCCATTCTCTCTCTGAATGCCCAATCTTCTCTTATCTTCCGCCTCAGCCCATTTATTACACGGTCGAAGTCCTTCAGGTCACGGAGATAATGGATATAACGCTGATGTGCTTCATCCGCTTCCTCCTGCGTCTCTAAAAAGAGCCGGTGCGCCTCATCCGCCTTCTCTCTTATCCTATCAGCTTCTTTGAAGCATTCCACCATCTTATCATGGCATTCATGGGAGAGTTTGACGGAGGTAATCACCTCTTCGTGGTATTTGTCCGATTCCTTTCTGTACTTCTGTGCCTTTTTCAGCAATTCCTGCAACTTTCTGTCCTTCTCCAATTCCTTCTCCATTCCGTCAAATTCTCGCCTCAACTCCGTTATCTTTGCCACCAATCTCTTTTCCTTCTCCTTACTCAGCACCTCTACCTGCTGCCTTAGCTCTAAATCGGCTATTCTCGTTCTAAGCCGCTCAAAAGCCTGTATGCTCTGCATGTCATTTCGTTTCCGCTCCTTCTCCACCATCGTATAGTATAACGAGGCCTTTCTATTCAACTGGGCCCTCTTTGTCTTCTTATCCGCGATCAGCTTCTCGTATTCCTCGCGTTGCTGCTTGAACTCCTTTGCCTTCTCGACCGCCTCTTTTATTCGTCCATTTAACTCGTCTCGTAACTCTGAGAACTTACTGGCTTCGGAATTTAATTCAGCCCTTCTAGCCTTATATTCCTCCGCCTTTTTTATTATCTCCCCTCTCCGTTCTTCTAGTTCCTCAAGCATTCTTATTATATCATCTCCCTCTCCTCTATAAAAAGTTTCTTATTTTTACTTCAGCTCGGGGAATTTATACGCATCCTTTCCATCAAAACAATACTGCACATGCTGAAAACCTTTTCTTAACTCTATAACATCCTCCTTTACCTTCGTTTCATCCGCGTTCGCTATTATTACCCGCCCTATAAGGGATGCTATTTCCCTCATCTCCGATTCCTTCATGCCCATTCTCGTAAGCTCCTGCACACCAATCCTGATCCCCGTTGGCTCTTCAGGGTCTTTATCGGAGGGTAACAAGTTCTTATTGGTTATGATATTGGCTCTCTCCAATCTCGTGGCAACCTCCGCACCACCACCCTGTTTAAGAACGTTAATCGCAATTTGATGCGACTCGGTAAATCCTTTATGCTCGCATAAAACATCAAACCCTTCCTCATATAAACCCTGTGCTAAAACTTTTGCATTCGTTATTATCTGAGATGCGTATGCTTCCCCGAACTGCAACATCTCAGCTAACGTAACCGCTAATCCCGCAACGTGATGGAGATGATGATTGCTCACCGTTCCTGGGAATACCGCTTTATCTATCCTCTCTCTCAGGTCCTCTCTACAGAGTATTATCGCACCCTGAGGCCCTGGAAAGGTTTTATGCGTGCTGCTCGCGATAACATCAGCCCCTTCACGCAAGGGATCCTGGAATTTATTACCCGCTATAAGTCCTAATACATGAGAAGCATCATATACTATCCTCGCTCCCACTTCATCCGCCACTTCTCTCGCTTCCGAAAGAGGATGAGGAAAAAGGAAAAGACTGCCTCCAAACAGGAGTAACGAAGGCTTTTTTAGTTTTATTTTCTTCAGCATCTTCGTTACATCGATATTCATTTCCTTCGCGTCAAAGGGGAAGGTTTCCAGCGTCAACCCCCGTATAGCCGGGATAGAGAACCGTGAATGACTTATATGTCCACCATCAGGTATTGATAACGCCATTACGCGGTCCTTAGGCGAAGTAAGAGCAAAAAGAGCAGCTATGTTCGCATTGACACCCGAAATTGGCTTTACGTTTACATGTTCAGCCTCAAAAAGCTCCTGTGCATACCGTAGTGCCCGCTCCTCTATCTCATCGATATATTTGCATCCCTGGTAAAACCGTCTTCCAACATCCCCCTCGGCATACCGATGTGACAAATCGGAAGCGAGAAGCATCCTAACGGTATTGCTCGTGATGTTTTCGCTCGCTATCAGTGGTAATGCGTTTGTAAACAGTTCATGATGTTTCCTTACTGATTCTACAATCTTCTCTATCTCCCTGCTCATATCGACCATACGTCTCTTTCTTCTCCTTGCTTGCCTTTACTTTCGATTGTGGGGCTCCGCCCCGCGACCCCGAAAACCCTGTAAGGGTTTATTTAACGTTCCAATAAGATAGAAAGAACCGCCATTCTCACGGGAATACCGTAGAACGCCTGAATGAAATATCGCGCATTTTTTGTCCGGTCTACTTCCCCATCGATCTCATCAATCTTGGGGAGTGGATGCATAATTACCACATCCTCGTTCCTTTTTAGGAGGTCAGTAGTTATGCGATAAGTCCCTACAACTTTGCTATACTCCGTGGGATCCGGAAATCGCTCTCGTTGTATTCTCGTTACATAGAGCACGTTCACATCCTCTATAACCTCCTTGATATCCATGGCTTCAGAAATTTCAGCACCCGCCTCTCTCAAGTCCATTTTTATCTCCTCGGGCATCCTCAAAGCCTCCGGGGATACAAAGAAGAGCTTCGCTCCGTATAAGGATAAGGCGTACGCCAGCGAGTGCACCGTTCTTCCGTATTTCAAGTCACCGATCAACGCAATCACGAGCTTGTCGAGCAACTTCTCTTTTTTAATGGTGTATAAATCGAGCAACGTCTGCGTGGGGTGCTGCCCCGCACCATCACCCGCGTTTATGATTGGAACGGGTGAGAAAGAAGCAGCCATTCTTGATGCGCCCTCCTTTGGATGCCTGAGCGCTATTATGTCACAATACTCAGATACGACCTTGATTGTGTCCATCAAATTTTCACCTTTAGCTGCTGAACTCGTCTCGGGCGATGATAAGTTGATGACCTCCCCACCCAACCGCTTCATTGCCACTTCAAACGATAGCCTTGTTCGAGTGCTTGGCTCGTAGAAGAGGTTAGCGAGTATCTTCCCTTCTAATAAATCGCTCTTCTTTCCTGCCCCTCCGTCCTGCCCCCGTGCGTATATCTCTAACTCCTCTGTTCTGTCCAATAGGTAATCTATCTCTTCCTTCGTGAAATCGCGTGTCGAAATGATGTGTCTTTTCATGAACATCGCATGTATGAGGATGTAAAGAACTCACATATATTTAAAATATCCAAAACGAAAAATAAAAAATGAGAAAAGAGGACGAAAAATAAGAGAGATATCTCAGAGATTGATAACTTCATCTATCTCTCTTTTTACCCTTTTACGCCTTTGTTTTCATTGTTATTTCGAGCGACGAGACGTTCGCCTTATCTCCCCCTTCTCCTACTATCACTTCTGTCCCTATTTTTATGTCCTTCACTTCTACTCCTGGCATGAACTTATTCTTCGTTACCTCTGCGGCATCCACTGCCCGTGATATCGCTCTCCCTCTCGCCTTTATCACTACCTCGTCGAAGCCGTTGTTGAACTGCGTCACTACAGCCAGGACGTAACTCATCACAGACTTGTTCCCGACATATATCACGTTGTCTTCTGGCATATTTGCATCACCACTTTCTCTGTATGTTAAGGGTATATTTAAAGGTATCTCTTTACCCATTGACCTGAATACAATTCAGCCATCCATAGACACAGGAACAGATGCAGCGCCATACATAATGGAACGCATATATTTCTTGGCGTAGTTTCTCCATTTATTTATAATACGATGAAAGCGTTGGTCTTTGAGCCCTTTTCAGGTGCCTCCGGCGACATGATCATTGGCAGTCTGTTGGATCTTGGCGCGAAGGAGTCGAAAATAGCAGATGCACTCTCTGTTTTTCACCTCGACCTGGAAGTAAAAGAGGTGGAGAAACGAGGAATTGTAGCAAAAAAAGTCGAGTTCATAAGCGAGGGGAAAAAATATGCTGAGAGCGCACGAAAGGTGCAGTCATACAGGGATATCGTGAGAAGAATAGAGAACAGTGGATTGAGCAAAGAGATAATACAGAACTCTTTGAGTGTATTTGAAAAAATAGCAAATGCCGAGGCTAAAGTGCATGGTGAGCACAAGGAGCGCTTAACTTTTCACGAAATTGGTGCTCTGGATACCATAGGAGACCTGGTAGGGAGTGTCATTGCCTTTTCGGATATTCATCCGGATATCATCATAAGCACACCTATTTCGGTAGGCAGCGGATTTGTAGAGGCTGAGCATGGAATTCTGCCTGTTCCTGCACCTGCGACGGTTGAAATATTGAAAGATGCTTCTTTATTATATCAAGGCGGACCGTTTGTCTCTGCATCTGAACTGCTTACACCCACAGGGGCGGCGATATTAGCCCATTTTGTTCACCGCTCTGAGCCCTTTTTACCTCAGATGCGAATCGAAAAAACGGGGTATGGCGCAGGTTCAAAGGATTTGCCACTGCCTAACCTCTTAAGGGTAAGCTTAGGTGAAATCGGGGACTTGTTTAGGGATGATATTGAAGTCTTGGAAACCAACGTTGACAATGTTACGGGTGAGGTGTTGGGCAATCTCATAGAGGTTCTCATGGCGGATGGTGCGAAGGATGTAACGATCGTACCTGCGCTCATGAAGAAAGGCAGAATGGGCTCTATTATCAAGGTGATTACAGCCTCCCACGATGCATCTCGAATAGCGTATAGAATAATGGAAGAGACCGGTTCGTTAGGGGTTCGAGTTATGCACGTGAAGCATCGGTTCGTTGCGGATAGAGAAGAGAAGAAGGTGAAGGTGAGAATCAAAGGTATCGAAAAGGAGATTGGCGTGAAAATAGGGAGGGATGCAAGAGGCAATGTGCTCACCGTGGCTGCTGAATTTGAGGATGTGAAGAGGGTTGCGAACGAGCTGAAGATGCCCCTGAAAGAGGTGACAAAGATTGTGGAAGGAAGCTTCTTCTCTAAATAAACTAAAGGATTAGGTGGTGTGGAGGTGCCCCTTTAGCGAGTGCATGCGGAGGTTGCCAAGAGGACAAAGGCGCAGCGTTGAGGTCGCTGTCCCGTAGGGGTTCGAGGGTTCAAATCCCTCCCTCCGCATCAAGCAACAGATATTTTCTTTTTAAATGAAAAAGGTTTTAAAGGTGGAGTGTTAAGACATTGATTAACCGAGGGGGAAGAAAAGATGAGACAAATTGGGGACGAACCGGTGCATGAAAGAGAGGAAGTAAAGATAATGCGAGATGAGGAATTAGAGAAGTCCTTGGAACGGGCAC
>JACUTR010000021.1 GCA_014859735.1 Candidatus Methanophagales archaeon
TAACTCAGCAACCATTTTATCAATCTCCTCTTCCACTTCCTTCAAGTCCTCTTGTGCTTGCAGATCGTTTTGCTCGTAATATCTTTTGGCTAACGCATGCGCCTTTTTGGAAAGCGAGGAAAGCTTCTGGTGATTTACATTGCTATTCTCGTATTTCGGTATTCTGAGATGTTTGATAATAGAAGGAGCACCAAATCCACGCCCTGCTGAGGAATAAGACCGCACAAAAAACCTAACCACCGTGGAATTCAAAATCGTGCAAACATAATGCGCTTCCTCTTCACCATTAAAAGGAATGAGAGAAGTTGTATCTGTAGGTATCATATCCTTTTCGCCGATGGGTGTAGAAATCCTATAGAGAACCACAGCCGTAATATCGTTTGCCATCCTTTTCCATACCACTTTGTATGGTGCAAAGGTGTATTCACCTATGCCATACATCGTGTAAAATGCGGTTTTCTCTGCCAGTTCTCTTACAACATTCGAGCCCCTGCTCAAAAGAACCTCTTTGAACTTGTACAAATACCCAAAAGTCCTCGGCAACGTAATCTTCATCCAGTCCTCTTCGTAGCCTACTCTCTTCTTAGGGTCTTGGGCAATGAGCGCGTAAATTTCAGGCGTGGCATTCCAGCGTTTTATATCCCGGCCCCGCACTGCTGGAAATACCAAATCCGATTCTATTCTCTCTTCAACTTTTGAAATTTTTCTTTTACCAAGTTCAGGCAAGTTCTCCACGAGTATCGTGCCATCAGCGAAATCTTGCTTGATTTTCATGTAAAATACACCGTAAGGCTCAATACTCGCCCCTCTACGTGCTTTATATATTGACTTTCCTCGTAATACATCCAAAAGACTTTCTGATTTTGCCTCAAACGTCTGCCAAGAGCTTACAGGTGTTCCAATAGGTTTAGCCTGCATTTCTACCCTCTCTGTTCGCTCTAATGCTTCTTTATAAGAAACACTTGTATCCAGCTTTGCACCCTTTTTCTTCCTCCACAGGATGTATGGCACCGGATATACCGTCTTTTCTCCTTTCTTCAGGATTATAAGTGCGGTTTTGTTCGCAGCACTTTCAAAAGGCTTCAAAGAGACAAGATCGTGTGCCTTAAGCACTTTTAAAGGTGTACCTCGCGCTTTAAATCCGCGGAAACCCTCTCCAGCACCTTTCGCCTTGAAAACCTCTTGTGTGATGAGGAATGCTAATTTCTCTCCTTTCTTGAGGTAGCGATGTGTAGCAACGTAAGTGAAGAGCATTGATAAATCCTTCTCGCCTGATCCAAGTCGGGCCTCCATGCCACTTAACGAAAAAAGTTTGTAGTCCTTCCACAATTGGAGTGTTGCATCTCTGTATCCCTCTGGCAAATAACCCCAACGAACCCACGGGGGATTACCAACAACAAAATCAAACTCACCCATTAACAAAGGCGCAAACGAATTTTTTAACAACCTCGTCCAAATCCTGTTCTTACCCGCCTTTTCCAACTTATTTATCCTGTCGTAGAGTTCTGTCAGAGTGGTTATGCTACCCTCTTTTAAATCCGTAAAATTCTTCTTAATCAGCTCCTCGAATTCACGTTCGCTATAATCTCCCTTCACGCACGTTTCGATCTCACCCAAGACATTGGGCAGCACGTTTTTATCAATCACTTCGTGAGGTATAGAAAACTCGCCTTCGCTTGTCGTTAGAAAAACCACCAATTCACCCGAAAACTTCACTTTCCTGCTCACTAAAATGGAATCCGCAAGATAAACGGGTATTTCCACTCCCTCTTTTGGGATATATCTGATCAAATCCCCCAGTGCGATTACATAATTTGCTCTCGATGCAGAACCGCTAACGGGTTCAGGTCGATGCCAACGACATCCCATACTATTTTCCGCAATAACTCACGCTTATCGGCTACAAAGTGCTCCTCTGCATAATTCTTTATTTCTTTTATTGCCAGCACGAGGAACGTCCCGGAACCACAAGCAGGGTCGAGAACTCTTCTTTCCACATCGCCATCGTACCCTACTTCTTTGAGCACAAGTTCCGCCAGCCAATCTGGCGTGAAATACTCGCCAAGGTCGTGCCGCACCTGCTTTGGCACTAAATTCTGATACAACCGCTTGAACAAATCCTTTACTCTATCAGGGTCTAATTCAACCGTTGCGGGGTCATACTCGCTCAATTTCTTTACTATATCCATCACACCCAGCACTACATTTTCGTTCCATTCGTCTAAATACCATGCAAAATAATCGGCTTCGAGAAAGTTCCTTATCCCTATTTTTGCGATTATCCCGCCCTCCTCCAAATCGAGCAACTCTTCCTTTAACTCATCCCTACTTCGGTAATACGCATTCTCTATTCTTTGTAACGGTGATCCAAAAACAGGATTGAAGAACGAAATCACCTCGGAAGTCAATAATTTCATCACCAGCGTGTAATAGGTATGGACTGCAAACATCAACTTCTCTACATCTACTTTCTTACCTTCCTCCAATCCATAAAGTTCTATCAGACCTTCTAATTTGCTCGGCGAATACGCGCAAACCTGCGAAAAGACTCGTTTCCAATCCTTGAACAGCATTGCGGTTCTTGATGACCTCGACTTTTCTAACGCTGCGTATAAAATGGCAATGACCTTTTCACTTGTTTCACTCTCAGGACCAAAATCAGCTAATAAGAAATCGGCATCTATCGCTTTTCTTCTCAGTGATATGATTGCTTCCAACAACCTGTAAACCGATTCCTCGCTTATTTCGGTCGGCTCATTCGCCACCCATTCATTCCTCCTGAACTTCACGAATGAGATTTTATAGCCATCTAAAATCACACCGAAGAACTTACCAAAATTTTCAGCAGCTCCGTCGGCTTCTTCTTTAATGTACTCCACTACTTGCTCCTTTGCTTTCACAAATTCGCTTCCCGTATCCAATCTCTTCGGGGCTTTATATTCAATAATAACCGTTCCATAAAGTGCGTCTTTTCTTTTTCCTGAAATCTTCGTTCGGTGCTCGTAAGCAACCTCAGGTTCTTCTCCCTCCGGGAAGAATTTCGCGATTATTTCTTGTATTAAGCCCTCAACTTTTATCTTCAGTTCTTCTTCATTACCTGCCTTTCTCGCGTATTCTTTTATTTTATTCTTGAGTCGCTTCGCTTCTAATCCTAAATCTAATCCTCTCCCAGGGTCTTTTACCATTCCTTTAGAACAATAAAAGCGCAGTGCTTAATAAAAGTACACGGTTATTTCGAAGATAGAAAAGTTGTTACACATCTAAAACGACCCGTGCATGCCAGACCTCGTTCTTCTTGACCTCCATCATGTTATAGGTAACCGCTTTTATGATTATACCCGATTCATGCTTCGAAGGATCGAATTTACCCCCTCGGCACTGCCCGATTAGACTGAAATCGGACTCGTTCACCTCTATATCAAAGTTCCTCATAACCAGCGAGTCCGACTCGAAGAGAAAGAGCATCTCATCCAGCCAGTCGAACATCAAACTATAAAGATCCTCTGATTGTATCGCTACCTCCCGTTCCTCCTCTTCTTCTATCCCCTCTACATCGGTCATGAAGCTGAACAGAGCGATCGCGGCATGAGCAAAGAGCTCTTCCAAGGTATCGCCATACGCTTCGAATCCCACATCCGAGGGATGCTCGATATACCTATATCGTATCTCTTCTTCTTTCTCCATTTACTTACTTCTTCGAGATGCTACTGCTAAGCTAAGATTTCAATACCGCTAGTTATCTAACCTATCTTTGTGTGAATTAAAAGACTAAGTGAGATAAGAGAAATATACGCAATTCCGCCGTTAGTATTAAAAAGATTAATGCCAATTTTTAATGTAAAGGAGGTAGAGCCATGGGTAAGAATTTCGATGCTTATATAGCACTCGATAAAACGGGTTTAGAGAATAAATACGTGATCATTGTAAATGGTGAGGTGGTGGCAAAGGGGGAGAATATCGAGGAGATGCTCGAGAGAGTGCGGCGAGAATATCCCAATGAGAGACCTTTTGTAGCGAAAGTGCCTGAGGAAAGGGTATTAGTACTATGATACGTCAAAGATTCAGGGAAGAAAGAAGTAGCTTGGGAATCGTTCTTCGCCCTATAGCAGAGGTAATTTTGGAAAATGATGACGTTGCCGTGGAAATACCAATGTACATAGATTCAGGTGCTGATGTTTCAATGATACCTTTTCGTTTTGGTAGAGCGCTTGGCTTTAAGCAAGAGGAAGACGATGCCATCCAGGAAATTAAGGGAGTTTCAGGAGCAGGAGTCCCTTATATTCTCAAGGAGGTTACTTTGAGGTTGAATGGCAAAAGGCTGAAAGTAAGGACAGCGTAGGCATTAGTTGAAGAAGTACCGATGCTTATGGGAAGAATGGACATATTTGATAAATTTCGGGTGATTTTTGATGAGAGAAACGGATGGATTGATTTTGAGGAATGATGGCGGAACAGCGTATAACAGAGCATATCTGGCTGCGGTGCTTCGCACCTTGCCCCTACCGGGTCACGTAACAGGAGGATATGTGGCTTAAATTGTGAGGTGATAAAATGGTAGAAGAATATTCAGAAGAAGAAGAGGAGAAGATCCTGAATAAGGTCTATGAATGGGGTGTAGCGTTCTCCGCGAGTAAGTATTGTGAGGAATTGCCCGAAGAACAAAAACAAGAGTCTGAATTTGTAGTTATGTCCTTCACCCAATATATGTATTCCTACGAAGGCTTATCGCCCGAGGAATGGGATGAAGCGGGGCTTGAAGACTGCTGCTTATATACGTTGCCAGGAAAGATCAGTGCAGACGAATCCTACTTCAGGTCAATTGCTCCGGTTCTCTCCGCATTCTTTAGCTTTGTGGAAGAAAAGAGGCTGCTAAGAAACACTTCAAATCTTGCAAGAGCGGTTAAAGAAATCGATGAGCAAATTGTAAAGAATGCATCCGATCCCCAAAACTGGGGAAGTGCGAAATCATTTGTTATGGCTGCAAGAGAGGCAGGGGTTGATATAACAAATGAAAGAGAGATGAAGAAGTTCCTGGCTTTTTATAATCTACAACAACTTGCAAGATTAAAAATAGATGATAAACCAAGGTCTAAATCAAAAGTCAAAATAGGTAGGAACGATCCTTGCCCCTGCGGTAGCGGTAAAAAGTACAAGAAATGCTGTGGTCGATACGATCGATAATATGGGTTTAAATGTTCTACCGCCAGAAAATCAGAAAATCATGCGTCAAAAAGATGATGAAGAGGTGGATAGCAACCCGATATTACACGAGGTGATCCATGAAGTAGTGGAGAATCAAATCAGAGATGGTGATCCAAAGGAGACGAAAGGAACTCTGGAGAGGCTGATGGATCAAGGATATAGTAGACATGAAGCAATACATAAAATAGGAACGGCTGTTGTAGAAGAGATTTATAATGTGCTAAATAGAAAAGAGAAGTTCAATGAAGAGCGCTACGTCAAAAAGTTATTAGCATTAAGATAGTAGGTAATCTATTTAAATCCCTAAAAAACGAGATTAGTTGCAACTTCCTTAATTAAAAACAATTGCTTTTTAAAACTGTCTTTAAATACTTTAAATACTTTACATAACTTTTAGCAGTAAAATATATTCTACATCCGAGGTGAAAACACCTGAGGAGGCGCTAAAAAATATATGATGAAAATAGTAGTAACGGGAGGAGCCGGGTTTATAGGCTCGAATCTGGTCGAGGAACTTGCTCGCGAGAGTGGGCATGACGTTGTCGTCTTGGATAACTTTCACACCGGGTCGATCGAGAATTTAAGAGCTGTTAAAGATAAGATAAAGATAATCGAAGCCCCCTGTGGCGCTCTATCAAAGCTCAATCTCTCGAATGTGGATGTCATCTTTCATTTTGGCATACCCTCTTCCTCTCCGATGTATAAAGAGAACCCGATGCTCGTCGGTGAAGCGATTAATGATGCTATTGGTATCTTTGAATTTGCACGGAAAAGCGAATCAAAAATTATTTTTGCCTCATCATCCTCGCTTTACAGTGGTTTACAACCCCCGCACCGGGAGGACATGGAAATCAAGGTGGCGGATTATTATACCGAAGCGAGATTATGCATAGAGCGGATAGCAAGGCTCTATAATACGTTATACCAGGTGAGTTCTATAGGATTACGGTTTTTCAGTGTTTACGGATTCCATGAGGAGGCAAAGGGTAAATATGCCAATATCGTCTCACAGTTTCTGTGGGAGCTGAAGAGAGGGAAAACTCCCACTGTTTATGGTGATGGAAACCAGACAAGGGATTTCATATTTGCGAAAGATGTTGTGGATGCCGGTATAAAAGCAATGAACGCAATGGAATCCGATGTGCACTGTGATATATTTAATGTGGCAACCGGTGTGGAAACGTCATTTAATGACATTGTCAGCCTGCTCAATGACTTTCTTGGAACAGATATAAGACCACACTATCTGGTTAACCCAATACAGAACTATGTGCCGAGAACATTGGGCGATACGACAAAGGCAGAGAAGTACCTTGGATTCAAGTACAGGTATACATTATACGCGGGATTGGAAGAGCTCATTACATATGAAGAGGGGAAGAAAGAGTAGGGGGCTTATCTAACGATATCAGCACTGCTGGTCTCGAACATCGCATCTAATTTTTTATAAACGGGACTATCATTTTCTTTTAAAGGTAGCCGTTAACTTCAGATTCAGATGAAACTAAAAGCGAAAATCGAGATAAGTGGAGAGAATGCAGATTTGGTAGCCTATCCGTTGATGCACGATAATATGGAAAGTATGCGTACGGTTGTAAAGGATAAAAGCGCAGTAACCTATTTCGAAGCGGATAAAATAGGCTCGCTTATAGCAAGCGTGGATGATTACTTGATGAACGCAAAGGTGGCACGAGATATCGTCGAACTGGTGGTTGATGAACGTGAAGAACCGGAGTGAGGGGGCGGAAGAAAAAGAAAAGAGAGGGACAAAACCATGGATATGGTGTTTGAGCTGAAAGCGAAACTTAAATGCAGCGGGGATCTCAGCGGAATTGTGAGTTCGCCGGAGATCACTGAATTTGTCTCGTTTTGTAACCATGATTTATTAAAAAAGGGTGCGCCACCAGGTTGTGGCGCTGAGATCGTGTGGTGGAACGTTGGGGAGGAAAGAATTGAGCTGAAGATCGTTTCAGACCGATTTGTAAGGGCGCATGATGCACTTCTGAGGTTGAAAAACGAACTCGGCAAATTGTTAGGGAAGCACCGTATAGGAATACGAGGTGTGGAGATCGAGGAGTATAAGATGGCACTGGACTGGGAAGAGGAAGAAGGATTGAGGATAGGGAAATTGCCATTTGTAAAGGAAATAAAGCAAGAAAATGGGAAGTTAGAGCTCTTTCTGGATGTCGATGAAGTTTCGTTAGAAAAAAGGATTCCGGATAGAATAATAAGATTGTTAGAGGATAAGAAGGAGGCGATCCGGTGGAGGGGGAAGAAGGAGCACTGGGAATTGCTCTTCGAGAGCCCCAAGAAGACGTTCTATTTCGATAAGGACCCCTCGGAGGAGATGATCAAGCGGGGTTGGATACGACATGCTGCGGGAAGGGGGCAGTGGATCTATGGGCCACAGTTAACAAAGATCTTCAGAGCTTTTGAGAAGATATTGTTTGACGACGTGTGTAAGCCTCTGGGGTATGAGGAGATGATTTTTCCCAAGCTCGTGACCTGGGATGTGTGGAAGCGATCAGGTCATGCAAAGGGGATTTACCCGGAAGCCTACTATGTGTGCACGCCAAAGACGAGGGACCCCGAGTTCTGGGAGGACGTGATGGATTATTATAAAGTTACGAATGAAGTTCCCATAGCGATGCTAATGGAGCGGATAGAGAATGTGGGCGGGATGTGCTATGCGCAATGTCCTCCCTTCTGGGTTTTCCTGCAAGGGAAGATACTACCAGATGAAATTCTACCGATAAGGGTCTTTGACAGGTCTGGACCCTCCTTCCGGTATGAAAGCGGTGGACTTCACGGTATAGAGCGGCTGGATGAGTTCCATCGGGTGGAGTTTGTCTGGATCGGGGAGAAGCAGCAGGTGATCGAGCATGCCAGGCTGCTGCAGGAGAAGTATCGTGGCATATTCAATGATATATTGGAGATCGAGTGGCGCGAGGCATGGGTAACACCCTGGTTCATGGCACAGGAGGGCAAAGGTGGTTTGGCAGAGTTAAAAGAAGTGGGGACGGTAGATTACGAGGCGGTATTGCCTTACAGCGGGAAATGGCTGGAGTTTCAAAATGTCAGTGTGAATGGCGATAAATATCCAAAAGGGTTTAGCGTGAAGCTGCAAAGTGGTGAGGAATTATGGTCAGGGTGCTCAGGAGTGGGATTGGAGCGATGGGCTGCGGTTTTTCTCGCACAAAAGAGTGTAGACCGTGATAAATGGCCTGAGAAGTTCCGCGCCATCGTGGGGGAATTGCCAGAGGTGTTCAGGTTCCTTTAAACAAACCTTTCTTTAAAAAGAAAGCGTTACCAAAGAAATGAAAGAAGAGATAAAAGAAAAGCAGAAGGAGGAGGAAATACTAAGGATATTGGAGGAGAATGCACGACTGAGTGATGCGGAGATAGCACGAATGATGGGTATCGAGGAGAATGAGGTGAAGGGGATCATCGCGGAATTGAAACGTAAGGGAATTATAAGAGGCTATAAAGCGGTGATAAATCGCGAAAAAGCAGGAATAGAGATTGTGCAAGCGTTAATAGATGTAAAGGTCAGTCCTGAGCGGAATACCGGCTATGATGCCATTGCAGAACGGATTTCGAGATTCCCTGAAGTCAGGTCTGTGCGGTTGGTTTCGGGCGAGTATGACCTTTCGGTACTGGTATCCGGAAAGACGATGCATGAAGTTGCATATTTCGTTGCGGAGAAGATAGCACCCCTGGAACAGGTGCGTAACACGGTAACGCACTTTTTACTCAAGACTTATAAAGAGAATGGGGAGATATACGGCGAGGAGGAGAAAGGGAAAAGATTGGCAGTGACACTGTAAAAAATGAGCAGGATGTCAGATAGGATTGCGGAGAAGGTAAGACGGATAAAGGGTTCGGGGATACGCGAGTTCTTTGATATCGCGCAACGTATGGAAGGCGCGATTTCTTTAGGTGTCGGCGAGCCTGATTTCGTAACGCCGTGGAGCATACGAGAAGCATGTATCTTCTCATTGGAAAAGGGGTACACCTCGTATACCTCGAACTGGGGGCTGCTCGAATTACGAGAGGCACTCTCTGATAAGATTTACAAAGAAACCGGAGTTTATTACGAGCCCGAAGGCGAACTTCTGCTAACAACCGGGGTGAGTGAAGCGTCTGATCTGGCACTACGCGCCATTATCAATCCTGGTGAGGAGGTTATACTCCACGAACCCTCGTATGTGAGTTACAAGCCGTGTACAGCATTCGCTGGTGGGACTCCAGTATGCGTACCTACCAGTATTGAGGACGAATTTAAGGTGCAAGCAGAACAAATCGAGGAGAAGATAACGGAGCGCACAAAAGCGATTATTTTGAGCTATCCGAACAATCCCACAGGGGCAACACTGGGCAGGAAAGAGCTGGAAGAGATAGCAGATGTGGTGAATGAGCACGATTTGCTCGTTATATCCGATGAGGTATACGGCAGGTTGACGTACGAAGGTACGCACACGTGCTTCGCCTCACTCAACGGGATGAAAGAACGGACGATACTGCTGAATGGCTTCTCTAAGGCGTATGCTATGACTGGTTGGCGATTGGGCTATGCAGCGGGCAATAAAGAGCTACTAGAAGCGATGATGAAGATCCATCAATATGTAATGATGTGTGCACCAATTACCGCGCAGATGGCAGCGATAGAAGCGTTGAAATGCGATGGGGAAGTGGAAAGGATGGTAAGCGAGTACAACAGGAGAAGGAGGGTGATGGTGGACGAGCTGAATAATCTAGGTTTAGAGTGTTTTGAGCCAAAGGGAGCGTTTTATGCTTTCCCTTCTATTCACCTTACAGGATTAACGTCGGCGGAGTTCGCAAAGAGACTGCTTTTTGAGGAGAAAGTTGTCGTCATACCCGGGAGTGTATTTGGTGCGTGTGGAGAGGGGTTCGTACGGTGTGCTTATGCGGTATCGCAGTACGAACTAAAGGAGGCTTTAAAGCGGATAGAACGATTCTTGGAGCGGTTGAAATGATGGAGATATGTATATATGGAAGAGGAGGGCAAGGAGGAGTTACCTTAGCGGAGTTGGTCGCGCATGCAGCCATCCGGGAGGGTAAATATGCGCAGTCAATGCCTTCATTTGGGCCTGAGCGGAGAGGAGCACCAGTTCTCGCGTTCCTCAGAGTGAACGAAACAGAACGAATTAAAATAAGGACGGAAATTGCGGAACCCGATGTGTTAGTGGTGCTTGATCCGGGGCTGCTCCATGTCGGCGATGTCGTTTCGAGGCTCAAAAAGGAGGGAACTGTGGTCGTCAATACAAAGAAAGCACTTGAGGCGATGAAAACGGACTTGAAAGAGGTGAATAACGTAGCAGTCGTCGATGCCATGAGCATCGCAAAGGAGATTTTGGGCCTGCCGATCGTTAATACAGCGATGATTGGGGCACTGATAAAGGCAACCGGGCTTGTTAAGCTGGAATCATTGGAGGAGCCGATGCAAGAGCGGTTTGGGAAAGTTGCATCAAAGAATATCGATGCAATGAGAAGAGCGTATGAGGAAACAGTGGTAAGCTGAAAGTGGGGTGATATGACAAAAGCAAGGTTTCATATAAAAGATAAAGTGCAAGAAGTTGGATATCGGGTTCATATAATGCAGAAGATACTAAATTCAGGTCTAAAAGGGAATGTGCTTAATTTAGAGGACGGGCGAGTAGAGGTAAGATTAGAAGGTGAGAAGGAGAAGATTATCGCGTTTTATGACGAATTAAATAAGGAAAAACCAGAGCTTGCAGAAAAGCCTGAATTTTTCAATTTGGAATTTAATGCCGATTTGATTATTCCTGAACCGATGATAGCTTCTCAAGCTTTGGTATTAGAGCAGCTCGGAAAAGGGATTGTTTATACTGCCAGGCTGATAGAAGAAACAAGTGGTATGAGGAAGGAAATGAGGGAGGGATTTGAAAATCTACCAGATAGGATAGCAAATGCGTTAAAAGAATCAAAGTGAGTAAGCAAGATGGGGAAAGAAAAGATAGGATGGAAAGAGTTAGAAATTGGCTGTGTGGTGACCGAGCCGGGAAGTGCAGCGTCCTATAAAACGGGTGAGTGGCGGTCAGAAAGACCTGTTCGTGATAATACAAAGTGCATAAAGTGCGGGATATGTTATATCTATTGCCCTGATGCATGCATAAGAGAGGATGAAGAGGGATACTTTGAAGCCGATTTGTATTATTGCAAGGGATGTGGAGTCTGTGCGCATGAGTGCCCACGAGGTGTCATAACGATGGTTGAAGAAGAGGAGGAAGCCAAGGAAGAGAAGGAAAAATGACAAAAAGGAGAATAGTGGGCTTGGAGGGTTCTTTTGCGATCGCTGAAGCGGTACGGATGGCTAATGTCGATGTCATCTCGGCATATCCCATCACACCACAGACCCATATCGTCGAGCGATTGGCGGAGATGATAGCGGACGGTGAGTTAGATGCTGAGTTTATCTGTGTGGAATCAGAGCATTCCGCAATGAGCGCCTGCGTGGGTGCATCGGCTGCGGGTGCACGAGTTTTTACGTGTTCAGCCTCTCAAGGCCTGGAATTGATGCATGAGGTCCTGTACATACCCTCCTCAATGCGGCTGCCGATCGTTGCGGTGGCGGCAAATCGAGCGCTATCCGCTCCGCTTTCGGTCTGGTGTGACCATTCAGACGTTATGGCCATTCGGGACATCGGCTGGATTCAGATCTTTGCGGAGAACAATCAGCAGGCATTTGACCTTACCGTATGTGCGTACCGGATAGCGGAAGATAAAGAAGTCTTGTTCCCTGCGATGGTTCACATGGATGGCTTTTATCTTTCGCACGTAACCGAGGGCGTAATGCTGCCGGATGAGGAAGAAGTAGCGCAGTTCATTCCGGATTACGAGTATCCTTTTGTGTTAGACCCGGATAACCCGGTGAGTATGGGCTGCTATGGTCCTCCATTTATATACCCGGAGGCGAAGAAGGCGCAGGAAGTCGATTTTGAGAAGACGAAGCCCAAAATACAGGAAGTCTGGAACGAGTTTGGAGACACCTTTGGCAGGTCTTACTCGCCGGTTGAGGAGTACCAGATGGAAGATGCGAGCATTGCACTGTTGACCATGGGCAGCAGCGGTGAGACGGCGATGCTTGCCGCGGATGAGATGCGAGCAGAGGGAAGAGAGGTAGGTCTTGTACGATTGCGATTGTGGCGACCTTTTCCGTTTAAGGAGTTCCGAGAGGCGGTCAAGGATGTCGAGCTCCTCGTGGTGTTAGACCGGGCTCTATCCTTTGGAATGGGGGGCCCAGTTTGCTCCGAGGTGAAATCGGCGTTATATGAGAAGCGGAAAGAGTTGAATATAGTGGGATTCATTGGCGGGCTGGGAGGTCGGGATATACCGATAGACGGATTCAAGTACATGGTAAATCGCGCAGTGGAACGAGTAAAGGCGGCAGAGTGGGGAGAGGAGATGGGACCCGAGATGATAGGTGTAAGGGAATAAGGGAGAAGGAGGAGAGAGAGGAGATGGCGCAAGAGCAAGAAGAAAAATTGTTTCTGCCACGGTTTATCACCACCGACGAGAATTTTGCACCCGGGCATCGTGCCTGCATCGGCTGTGGGGAGGCACTCGCCGTTCGGCATGTGTGTAAAGCCCTGGGAAACAATGTGATAATTGTTAACGCCACGGGCTGCATCGAGATCTTCTCGTCGCTGTTACCCCTAACGTCGTGGCGCGTTCCGTGGATCCATACGCTCTTTGAGAACGTGGGAGCGGTGGTGTCAGGTATAGAATCGGCATATAAAGCGCGGATACGAAAAGGGAAAATCGAAGACCGCGGGGTCGTATTTGTCGGGTTCGCTGGTGATGGTGGTACCTCAGATATAGGATTACAAGCACTTTCAGGTGCAATGGAACGAGGACATAATTTCCTCTACTGCTGTTTTGACAATGAAGCGTATATGAACACCGGCATTCAGCGGTCTTCATCCACTCCGTACGGTGCATGGACGACCACGGCACCGGTGGGCAAGAAGAGCATAGTAGGTCAGATGACCTGGAAGAAGAACATGCCTGAAATTGCCGTTGCACATCGGATACCTTACGTGGCGACGGCTAGTCCTTCGTTTCCATTTGATTTGATGGATAAAGTGAAGAGAGGAATGGAAATTGAAGGCCCGGCTTATCTTCATATCTTCTCTGTCTGCCCTACCGGGTGGAGGTGCCCCCCGGAAATAACGGTAGAAATCGGTCGTCTAGTAGTGGAGACCGGCATCTTCCCGCTCTACGAGGTAATTAATGGCGAATACCACTTAAGTGTTGATTTCCCCGAATTGAAACCGGTGAGGGAATACTTGAAGAAGCAGGGGCGGTTCAGACATCTTACCGAGAAGGATATCGAGCGAATTCAAGCGAGGGTGGAGGAGGAGTATCAGAGACTCAAGGAGAAAGTGGGAGGGAAGTAACATGGTAGAGGAAGCAGACGCAACCGAGGTAAAAATGGAAGAGCGAAAATATGTGCGGTTACCCACATTTTTAGAACGAGGTTTCTTGGATTTGAGGAATGCGGTGATAGCGCAACGAATCTGCTGCTTCTGCGGTACCTGTGCGGCATTTTGCTATAAAATTGATATACTTGAAGGCGAGGGAGGTAAAATAGAGCCGAGGTTTATTGAGGAGTATGATACGGTCTGCGGGCAGTGCTATGCATACTGCCCACGGACTTTCCTGCCGCAGTCTGAGATAGAGCGGAGGATCTTTGGCGAGGAAGGGAAAGGGGCGGAAAGGGATATTCTTGGTGTCTATCGAAGTTTTTATGCGGTTCGGTCAAAGAAGGAGGATATACTCAAAAGGGCACAAGATGGCGGCGCGGTTACTTCTCTGCTCGCCTATGCACGTGACGAAGGGCTCATCGATTGCGCCGTGATTACAACCGTGGATAACCAGTGGAAACCGGTAACGAAGGTTGCAAGGAGTTATGAGGAGTTGAAGGAAGGCGCAGGCACAAAATATACGCTTTATCCCGGCGTGATAGGTGTTCGAGATGCGATAAAGGGTGGATGCGAAGCTATAGGGTTTGTCGGGCTGCCCTGTCAGATACAAGGATTAAGAAAGGTGCAAACGGCTGAGCAGCCGTATGATGTGGGCATAACGAAGGTAAAGTTGTTGATAGGCCTGTTCTGCATGGAGAATTTCACGGAGGCGTTGCTGGATTTCGTAGTTAAGCAGTGTGCCGGAGGCTCCTTAGAAGGGGTGAGCAAGTTCGAGATACGGGGTAAGGAATTGTTAATCTATGAAAAGGAGAAGCGTCGAATACCATTAGAGGAGATAAAGAGCTATGTCGGCGCGGGCTGTTCGGTTTGCATGGATTATACCTCTGAGCTTGCGGACATCTCCGTAGGCTCAGTAGGCGCAGAACAGGGCTGGTCAACGGTATTTGCTCGCACGGAGATCGGGGAGCAGGTGGTTCAGGGTGCTGTGGAGAACGGGTACATTGAAGTCATGAACATAGAGAAAATCGAATTAGAATCGATACGGAGACTGGCTGGGAGGAAGAAGAAGAGCGGCATGCAGCGGAGCACGTGATTAGTTTTACTACACCTCAACCCGGGCAATCTGATATTCGATGATATTTCAGGCTGTCTGTATGTATGCCGTTTAACTTCCCGCATTCATTAACAAATTTACCCGTTTTATCGTCGGATGATCGGTATAACCTCACCGACCCATCTTCTATCCACGCCTGCTCCTCTTGACTTTATAACCTCTTCATGCTCTTCGTACACCCCGCCGAATACCCAATTTGGTTCCACACCGGTCATTATTGCGGTTACCCGTGCCTTTCCAGTGTAATCCTCATTTATCCGTGCGCCCCATATCACATTTGCGCTGGAATCTAACTCGCAGGTAAGCAACTCTACGATATCATGTGTCTCCTTCATCGTGAGGTCAGAGCCTCCCGTCACATGTATGAGCGCACCTTTCGCTCCCCTATAATTCGCTTCCAACAGCGGGTGAGAGAGTGCATCTTCAACAACCGCTTCGGGCCTGTTTTCCGATTTCGAGGTCTTGCCTACGAGCATCACGGCAACACCACCCTCCCCCATTATTGCCTTGAGGTCGGCGAAGTCGAGATTCACTAAGGAGGGTTTTGTTATCGTCTCTGCGATACCCTGTATCGTCTCCGCAATCAACATATCCATCATCTTGAAAGCGTCATTCACCGGAAGATTGCCCGCATATTTTATCAACTTGTCGTTCTCCAATACTATAACGGTATCAGAAACTTCGCTCAATCTTTCTATCCCTTCAGCGGCCTTTTTTCTTCTTATCCGCTCCGCTTCAAAGGGAAACGAGACCATTGCGACTACAATTGCACCCGTTTCTTTCGCTGATTCAGCAACAACAGGCGAGGCCCCCGTGCCCGTGCCACCACCCATTCCGGCTGTGATGAACACGAAGTTTTTTCCTCTTAATATCGCCCGTAACTCCTCCTTATCCAATTCCGCCGCTTTCCTCCCTATATCAGGAGAGCCCCCAGCACCTAATCCTCGGGTAAGTGCTCTTCCTATCAATAACTTCTTGCTACATTTTATCGAATCCAAGTGCAGCTTGTCCGTGTTCACGGCTATCCTATCCACGCCCTCTAACCCGCCTAAGCGCTCCAATCTATTCATGGAATTGCTACCTGCTCCACCGACACCCACTATTGCAAGCTGCGGCACTCCAAACCAATCATCATCTGTTTCTGTCATATCACCCCTTTTTTCCCCCGTCTCTTTTTTCACATTGAGCCTCTTATCAGTAATCATCTCCTAAAGAAGAAGGGGTTATATAAAAATAGCGATTCATGCCCCTTCTTAATCTTTATATACTCTCCCGCATAGGATGCATATGGTGTCATAAAACACCAATGGGTGGTTGGGTGGAGGAAAGGTGTATGGTTGAGAAAGAAGAATTAGAAGAGATAATTAGAGGGGCAAAACCAGCGGTTGCGGTGATAGGTCTTGGTGGTGCAGGGAGCAACATCGTGACATGGATAAAAGAGAAGGGGATTTCAGGGGCTAAGCTCATTGCGGCGAACACCGATGCGGCTCATTTGGGGATAAGTAAAGCGGACAGACTACTGTTAGTCGGTATGAAACTCTGTAAGGGGAGGGGATGCGGAGGCTATCCTGAAATCGGTGCAGAGGCAGCGAAGGAGAGCATGGATATGATAAAAGAGCAACTGCTTGGCTGTGACCTTGTCTTCATAGTAGCAGGGTTAGGAGGCGGGACAGGGACAGGGGCGGCGCCGGTGATTGCTAATCTCACGAGAGATGCTGGTATACTGACAATAGGGTGCGTCACTATACCATTCACCATCGAGATGGCGAGGAGGGAGAAAGCGAAGGAGGGCATAGAGAAGCTACGTGAGTACTGTGATACGCTCGTTCTCATAGACAACAACAGACTCAGGCAGGTGGCAGGCGACTTACCCTTGAAGCCTGCACTGGGTGTGGCAAACGAGCTCGTCGGCTCTTTTGTCAAGAATATAACTGAATCGATAGCCGTATCAAGCCTGATGAACATAGATTACGCAGACCTGCGAGCAGTCACGGAACGTGGTGGTGTATCATCCATAGGGATTGGAGAGGGTGATGGTGAAGATCGGGTAGCAACAGCAGTATCCCAGGCACTGGGACAGCCACTCTTAGACATAGCTGAGATCACTGCCACGAAGGGTGTGCTCATCCACATAGCTGGTGGTGAGGACATGACACTCGAAGAGGTGGCGAAGGTCGGCGAGCTGGTCGCAAGTAAAGTTCCACACACGACGAACATCGCATGGGGCGCAAGGGTAGATGAAACAATCACCGGAAGAGTCCGCGTTATGGCAGTGCTAACAGGTGTGGAGAGCACGTTCCTCGCCGGGAAAAAGGGTGGACCTGAAAAAGAGGAAGTACCGAGAGTGCCCAAAATCGGAACACCGAAAGCGGTGGTTAAAGAGGAAAAGAAGCCAGAAGCCGTTTTGGAACCATTGAAGATTCCCGAAACTGTTGCAGAGCCAGTAAAGAAGCCCGAACGAGTTGCAGAACCGGCTAAGGTAGAAGAAAAGAAGAAGAGGGCACCGCTGTTCGGGAGGTAGAAGTGAGATGAAGTGGGATAAACTGACTGGAACAATCCTGCTTGTGCCAATCGTGTTATTTGCAATTGCACTCTATGGTTTCTTAGGTGGAGCCTACGCTTATAACACGTGGAGAAACATATCCCCAATTTATAGTTACACTCAGGTCGTAGGTATAGCGTCGTTTCTGGGGTTCGCTGCCTTCTGGACAGCAATAGTCTACTTGATAGCGCTACTTCGTGATAACGAGGAACTGCTCAGGAAGAATGCGGATTTGCTCCAGGCGAACTTGGAAAAGTATACTGAGATCGGTTCAAAGCACCTCAAGGAAGCACGTGACCTAATCGCGCAGGTATTAGGTATATTAAAGAGATATGAGTAAGGAGGCGTAGATAAAACATGATTCAAAAAGAAGATCTGGAAGCAATAATTAAAGCGGCGAAACCAGCGGTTGCGGTGATCGGTCTTGGTGGTGCGGGGAGCAACATCGTGACATGGATAAAAGAGAAGGGGATTTCAGGGGCTAAGCTCATTGCGGCGAACACCGATGCCGCTCATTTGGGAATAAGTAAAGCGGACAAAATGCTGCTCCTAGGTATGAAACTCTGTAAGGGGAGGGGATGTGGAGGCTATCCAGAAATCGGTGCTGAGTCAGTGAAGGAGAGCCTGGATATGATAAAAGAGCAACTGCTTGGCTCTGACCTCATATTCATAGTGGCGGGGTTCGGAGGCGGAACAGGGACAGGGGCTGCGCCAGTGATTGCGAAACTCACGAGGGATGCTGGTGCACTCACAATAGGGTGCGTGACTGTACCATTCACCATCGAGATGGCGAGGAGGGAGAAAGCGAGGGAGGGCGTCGAGAGGCTACGTGAGAACTGTGATACTGTCGTTCTCATAGACAACGACAGACTGAGGCAGGTGGCAGGCGACTTGCCGTTAAAACCCGCACTTGGTGTAGCGAACGAGCTCGTCGGCTCTTTTGTCAAGAACATAACAGAAACAATAACCCTACCAAGCCTGATGAACATAGATTACGCAGACATGAGAACCATTACGGAACGTGGCGGGATCTCATCAATAGGGATCGGTGAGGGTGAGGGCGAGAACAGGGTATCCAGGGCGGTATCCCAGGCATTGGCGACACCACTCCTTGACATAACCGATATCTCATCTTCTAAAGGTGTGCTCATTCACGTAGCTGGGGGTGAGGACATGACACTCGAAGAGGTGGCAAAGGTTGGCGAGATGGTCGCAAGTAAAGTTCCCCACACGACGAAAATCGCATGGGGCGCGAGAGTGGACCCAGCTCTCCAGGGTAGAGTCCGTGTCATGGCAGTACTTACCGGCGTGGAAAGCACGTTCACCGGCGGCAAGAAACCGATGCCCGAAGAGATTAAAAAGGTGGTTAAACCATTAGCCCTGGCTATGGAGGAAGTATCAAAAGCGAGTGAGGCAGTTGGTAAAGCACTTGTGCTCAGCAAGGAAGAGCAAAAGAACTAATTGGGAGACCGCAAGGCGCCCGTGAGGAATTTTTTGGATGCCTCCCAATTTTTTAATACCCCATAAGGCGTGAATCCAGGTAATATGTTATCTTACCCTTTTTCGTCCTCATGATTAAACCACCAGAGATAATTATTTATCACAATCTCAAAACACCCAAAATTGTTAAGTAATGTATCTAAAAAGGAGTCCTCATTTCTCTCAGCGCACCGCTGTTGATATAAACCCTGGTCTGTTATAATCTCATCAATTCTTTCAATCAGACGTCTTATATTTTCATTCATTCTTATATCCTCAGCCGAGCAACCTCGTTTTCATCAAGGGGCGAAACAAGTATTCTTAATTTCTTTTCTCCATTCTTGTGGGGCTCCGCCCCACGACCCCGCAAGCCCTGTAAGGGTTTACCTGAAAGGCTCAGTAAGGGCTTATATTCCACCACTATTAACGGGGCTTCGCCCCGTTGACCCCGAAAACCCTGTAAGGGTTTAGCTTTTTCTTCCTCGCCAGCATCTGAATACCGCGCAGTCAGCTTTGCCGCGAGTTCAATTGCTTCGTTGCTCTTCGGGCCTTCCAAAATCGTTATTGGACTCCCGAAACCCGGGACCTCGAAAACGTAATCGCCGGGGTCCTTCAACGCCAAAAGGAGCTTATTTTCTTCTTCATTTCTTCCCACTATGATTTTGGACGAAGCAACCCGAAAATGCCTGCCTAGTTTCAGTAATGAGACATCTCTCTTCGTTACTTCTTCTTTATGCGCAAACAAATCTCTGATTTTCGATGCAAATTCCTTGTACGTTAAGAGGCACCCGCCCGACGGTGATGGATAATCCTCATGCAGCCCAAACTTATCTGCAAGTGCAATCTGAGGTTTTCTGCTTCTCCCCCTTATAGCCAGGAGTTTGCTTCGGTCTACCCACCCTTCGCGCTCGGGGATCGTTTCTGGCAATAGTTTCGCGGATAAAGGCCTCAAAATCAGATTTTCCAAGCCGGCTTCTTCCTCCTCGAGCTCTAATGCTCTCCTGTACTGGCTCATTGGTCGCTCACCGAGGACGTCGCCCGTGACGATGAAACTCGCACCGACTTCGTTCGCAATTCGTTTCGCTTCTCGCAGCATGTAAATTCGACAATCGATACAGGGGTTCATGCCCGAGCCATAGCCATACCTGGGGGTTCGTATTACCTTGAGGTACTCTTCACCGACTTCAACCTGTATCAGCGGTATCCCAAACTTCTTTGCGATCTCTTCTGCATAATCCCTCTTTTCAGAAGTAACAGGCAGAATAAACTTCACTGCCACGACTTCGATACCTTGATCTAAGATCAGCTTAGTCGCTAATATCGAATCCAGGCCGCCTGATAACAATGCTAAGGCTTTCATTACACTTTTTCTTTTTTTAAAACACTTTCTTTTTAAAAAAGAACCTGTGCTAAAACTTTTTAGAAAAAGTTTTATCAAGAAATAATAGGTTCTTTGCTTGTGGTTATAAAAGCATCTTATAGCTTGAGCTTCTCACTAGCAATTTCCGCCGCTCGCTTCCCTGATAGTAACATAGCACCGAAGGTCGGTCCCATCCGGGGAAGTCCGTATACCGTAGAAACAGCCATACCCGTTACTATCAGCCCGGGATAAAGTTCAGAGGTATGCGCTACCACGAGATTCTCAGACCTCTCAACCCACATCGCTCCCTGTCCCTTGGTCTTAAGCAGCCCCCTTTCCTCTAATTTTTTTACCACTGAGGCATCATGACCTGTTGCGTCTATCACGAGCTTCGATTCCAATGAGACAGGATCAATAGCTGCTATTTCATGGGGAATCGCAGAAACCGCGGTCCAATTTACTACGACACCACGCACTTGTTCGTTATGCAGAACCACGTCATCCAGACGTACCATATTTATTATCTTCGCGCCCGCATCACAGGTTGTAGCAATTAATTTCGAGCATGCATGTGGTGCATCAGCAACGTATAATCCTTTGCTATACTCCTTGTAAGGCA
>JACUTR010000022.1 GCA_014859735.1 Candidatus Methanophagales archaeon
TCAAGAAAATCAACGAGCTGATAGATTTAGTTATTGAACTATTGAAACGGAAATACGGTATATTGAGCAAATTAATCATAAAAAAAGTGATACACAACCTTATTTACATAACGATTGTCTTTTTGCTCTCAATTAGTCTATTCCCCCTAGTGATAGCAGAAGTATCACCTTATGGCTCTGTTGTCGGTGCGATTTTAATAGCTGTGATAGGGCTTTGTGGATATTTCCTCTGGAAGACGGTAAATAAATTTCATGATATGTTAGATGTGATGATACGAGGGACGCTCTTGGCATATGATATCACGGAACACGAAGACATCGACATAATTGAACGACTCGAAAGAGATAAAATGGTCAGCGAGGTAAAAATCTCTGACACCTCTCCTTGTATAGGAACAACAATTGGAGATACACGGCTGAGAACACGTACCGGTGCAACCATTCTCTTTATTCTTCGGCGTGAAAATCTCATAGATCCCGAGCCAGCCGTTCGAATAGAAAGTGGAGATGTTTTGATTGTGTTAGGCACCGATGAGGCGAGGTACAATGCACAAACCTATTTAAATCAATGAATAGGCTAGCTATCGGTCTACGAGCTCATAAGCAACCTCTTCTGCCCTCTCTGTTAGCTCCTCCTCGCCCTCTACTTTCCGCCCCTCCATCAAAATCTCCCCATCACAGAGTACGGTATCAACACAACTCCCATTCGCAGAATAAACAATATTCGAGGTTAAATTATGGTTTGGCACAAGTTCAACCTTCTTTAAGTCCAGCAGGACAATATCAGCCAATTTCCCTTCCGCAATGACGCCCGAATTCACCCTGAACACATGGGCTCCATGTGCAGTTGCAAGCTCAAACGCTTCTTGCGCTGACATGTTCGTTGGGTCACCAGAACCCGCCTTATGAACCAAAGAGGCAACCTTCATCTCCTCAAACATATCTAAATTGTTGTTCGAGGCGCAGCCATCGGTTCCAAGTGCGATATTCGAGTATAAACCTGCCTTCTTCAACTCCTCATAAAGCATCCTCCCCGCTGCTAACTTCATATTCGATGTGGGATTGTGCACGATCTTCACGTTCTGTTTCTTCAGCAACTCCATTTCTTTTCTGCTCAGATACACGCAATGGCAGGCAATGGTCCTCGTACTCAAAAACTCGATCTCATTGAGATATTCCACGGGGCGCATCCCATACCGTTTTATGCACTCTTCTACCTCCTCCTCTGTCTCTGATACGTGAATATGAACCAGAAGATCATGCTTCTCCGAGAATTCTTTCACCCAGCAGAGGCTTTCTTTCGAGACGGTGTAGAGTGCATGCGGTCCCAGTGCAAAGAGTATTCGTTCAGAGAGCTTTTTACTCCCCTTATATAACGCTTCATTCCTTCTTATCTGCTCTTTTGCCGTTCCTTCATCAAACCCATCGATAAAAACCGCGGATAACATCGCTCTTATTCCTGATTCCGCAACAGCTCTCGCACTGCCCCCCCAGTACCAATACATATCGTTAAAAAAGGTCGTGCCCGATTTGATCATCTCCAGACAGGCGAGTTTCGTTCCCCAGTAAACATCGTCCTCGGTCATCTTCGCCTCCAACGGCCATATCTTCGTTGAAAGCCATTCATGGAGTGGCATATCATCGGCATAGCCACGGAGTAACGTCATTGCCGCATGGGTATGCCCGTTGAAGAGCCCGGGAATTGCTGCTTTTCTCCTCCCATCAATCACAAAGTCAGCTTCCCTTACCCTCTCGTTACTGCTACCCGCATCGCTAATCGTATCTATCAAATTCCCCTCGATGTAAATGTCCCTCTCCGTTCCTCCTACCAGCACGTTCTTTATCAGTATCGACATGGTTATACCATTTGCACGCCAAAAGAATAGCCGAGTACCACTGCACAGAGACCTCCTGAGAGCGTAGATAAGATGTTCACTCCATGTTTATTCAATCTGAACTGCGAAGCCGGCGTAGCGTTTTTGGTAACGCTTTTTGCGTGCAAAAAGGTTTGTAACCGCTTTTTATAAAAGGGTTTATCTTCGATTGTTGCACCGAAAATACTGTCTGCAATACAACCGAAGAACCCTGATATGAGGCAAACGGAGAAGAAGATGGATCTTATTGGTGCTTTATCACCGGCACTGACAAATGCGAGGCAAACAATCGAGATCAAAAATGAGCCGAGCACTGCAGCACCGAGGCCTGGTAAACTAATCCCACCGTTCGTGCCCACCGGCACTTTTTTAAAAGTCGTGATTAACCTCGGATTTCCCTCCGCTTCCCCAATTTCGGTTGAAAAGGTATCCGCACAGGCAGTAGCGACTGCCCCTGAGAAGCCAAGCAAGAAAAGCGTGCTATAATAACTCTCGCGTGAAACCGCATAGAGCACCGCGAAGATCAGGGGAGCCAGACCATTGCCCAGCACGTTAGGTATGCCGCGCATGCCCTTGTTACCCTCTGCAACACCGAGTTCTGCTTTTTTATCATATTTATATCTCGTCACCCAATTCCCGACCAGAAAGAAGGTGAGAAGCGCGAGCAAACCGGCGTAACCAAACTCGAGTCCAAACGTTAACAGAATTATCACACCAAGGGCGAGTGTTCCGATGAATGCAGAAGTGTTTATTTTACGTTTCACGTAAGCATACAAAACGAAAGAGAATGCCACCGATAGCGTGATCGCGGTTATCAGAAGGTGTTCACTGAATGCCATAGCAATTGTAGAGAGGCTTTTGCCTTTTATTAAAATTTCGGTTTATTGCACTACCGGCTTATCCACAATACCTTCCGGAATAATCGTCTCCAACACGCTGAAACTCTTTATCTTCTCTATGAACTTCTTTTTCATTTTGCCTACCAAGGAATGTTCAAGCACATCCTCTATCGTCATTACGGGTATTATTTTTATCTTATCCTTATATCTATCCTCGATGAGCACATCATTCAGATTTGACTGGGGAATCAATACTTCCTTGATGCCTGCTTGTGCTGCAGCTTCCACCTTCGGCGTTATTCCTCCTACTGGCAGGACATCACCTCGCACGGACAAAGAACCAGTCATCGCTACACTCTGATCCACCGGGATGTTCTCCAGAGAGGATATAACCGCAGTAGCGACGGAAATGCTCGCTGAATCCCCCTCCACTCCTTCATGCGTGCCGATAAATTGGATATGAATGTCTTTGCTGGATATATCCTTCCCGGTAAATTTCTTGAATACCGCAGAAACATTTTGTACCGCTTCCTGTGCTATTTCCTGCAATCTACCGGTTGCTATTACTCTCCCTTCCTCTCTCGATTGTGCTGGCGTCACCTCAGCGATGATAGGCAGCATTACACCCGAATCACCCACTACCGCGAGTCCATTCACCCTGCCTACCTCAAATCCCTCAGTTTTGAATAATTTATAATCCTTCTTGTGCTCAAGATATTCATCAGCCACTTGCTGCTCCACTGACCTTGCCATCGCTTTTGCGTTCATCACATGCTCGCCCGTTGTATATTGAGCGCCTTCAGCACGAGCAATGTCCCCGGCAACGCGCACCAATCCGCCCAAGTCCCTTAAAATGAGCGTAAGGTGCCCCTTTCTGCCTGCTCTTCTCCGCGCCTCCCTTATTATCTCTTCCACGCCACTTTTATCAAAATGGGGTATCTTCTTGTCCTTCTTTACCTCCTGAGCAACGAACCTGACAAGTTTTTTCCGGTTCTCCTCGGTGTCTTCCATTGTATCCTTCATGTATATCTCGTATCCGTAGCCCTTTATTCGAGAACGGAGCGCGGGATGCATACCTGCTATGGCATCCAGATTGCCAGCAGCGACCATGATGAAATCACAAGGAACCGGATCGGTTTTCACCATGGCCCCCGCACTTCGCTCAGATTGCCCGGTTATTGGCGATTCCTTCTCCTGCATTGCGGTGAGCAAGTTCTGCTGCGCTTCGATCCTCAACGTGTTTATTTCATCGATGAACAGAATGCCTTTATGCGCCTTGTGGATAGCACCCGCCTCTACCCTATCGTGAGCTGGTGTCTCCAGTCCACCGGACTGGTAGGGATCGTGTCTAACATCGCCAAGCAGAGCTCCCGAATGAGCACCTGTCGCATCTACGAATGGTGCGGTCTCACGTCCTGCATTGGAGACAAGCAACTTCGGCAGCATCGCTTCCTCTTTTGGCATCATCCATCGAAAGACTAAAAGTACAGCAGCAGCGGCGATTATTGACCAGAAGATATACTCAAATCTGCCTGTTTGGATCATATAAATCAACCCCATACCCATGATGAGGAAGAAGGTGAACATAAGAAAGGTATTTCGCATCTGAATGCGCTTTCTCACTTCAGACCGCTGCGCATCTACTATCTCTTTTCCTTTACTACGGGGAACAACCCGTATCTTTGGATTATGTTTATCTTCAGCATTGGGATACACCAGTATATCTTGCAAGTCCTCCTTTGGCAGTAATTCCGCCATACTACTCGCGAGCATTGACTTTCCGGTACCCGGTGTGCCTATCAGCATCACATGTCTTCTCTGCTTCGCAGCCTTCTTTATCACTTCCACGCCGTGTTCCTGCCCTATTACCTGGTCTATCAGCAACTTTGGAACTTCGAGTTCCTCAGTCGTTTTTACCTCGATACCCCCTAATAACTCGAGTTCCACGTGCTCATCCTTAGTGCTTAACTCATTCAATTCCGCCATAATCACCCTGTTTTTAATTCCCCTTGTTAATTCTTGTACCTTATAAGATAAATAGGTTACCATCTCGATTAGATTTTTTGCTCGTCTCGTATCAGTGATAGGTAATGTCTCTTGAACAAGCTATCTCGCTATATATAAAATCGGGACAGGCAGGAGTCCCGAAATTCGCACTTTACGCCCCCATCTCGAAGACATCGTGTATTGCCTGTGCGGCCTTATATGCATCTTCCTTCTTCACGACAAAAGAGATATTAAACTCTGAACTGCCTTGTGAGATCATTATCACGCTTATTCCTTCCTTGCCAAGAGCGGAAAAGACCTTCCCGGCAACTCCTGGCGTTCCTGCCATACCAGCTCCAACTACACCCATTGCGCACACATCGCTATTAAAAGTGAAGTCCCGTATTACCGTGTCACCCGAATTTATGCTCTGTATCGCTCCAATAGCTCGTTCCAATTGTGCGCTCTCAATAACGAGCGAGATGGTCATTTCAGATGAGCCCTGACTTACCATAATGATGTCAACCTTCTTCGCAGCTAAGGCAGAGAATACGCGAGCTGCAACCTCAGATATACTCATCATGCCCGTTCCCGCGACGTTGATGATTGACGTGTTTTCGATGAGCGTAATGGCTTTCGCTGCTTTTTTGGTCTTCGCCGGCTCTTCCCCAATAAGTGTGCCCTCGTCTTCTGGTTTGATGAGGTTTTTCACCCGTATCGGTATTTTTTTCCTCATTACGGGCTCCATTGCCCTTGGATGGAGGACAGAAGCACCGAAGTAGGATAATTCCATCGCCTCTACATAGGAGATATAGGGTATCTTCCGAGCATTCTTTATTATCTTCGGGTCGGCGCTCATTATGCCCTCGGTCTCCTTCCAGAGCCATATCTCGTCGGCATCGATCGCCGCTCCTATTATGGTAGCGGTATAGTCCGAGCCACCCCGGCCGAGCGTTGTTATCGTCCCTTTCATCGTTTCACCGATGAATCCCGCTACAACCGGTGTTTTATTCTCCAATAACGGCATAATCCGCTCTCTTATCCCTCGCTCTACACCCCAGGTTAATTGTGCGTTGCCGTATTCCTCATTCGTTATTATCCCCGCTTCACCACCGGTAAGATGTACCGCCTCGATTCCTATCGATTGGAGCGTGCCAGCAAGTATCGGAGCTACCAACCTCTCGCCAAAAGAGCTGATGTAATCCAATGATCTCGGGGTTAATTCACCTAAAAGGCATATTCCAATCAAAGCTTTCTCCATTTCCGCTACTCTCTCTTTTATCTCCCCCTTCACCTCGCTCAATTCGTCCCTGTTCTCAATCGCCTCCGAAGCTGTTAACTCATGCTTATTTCGTAACCCCTCCACAAATTCCTTCACCTTTTCCACATTTCCCTCTGTTGCGACCCTATTCGCATTCTCATAGAGGATGTCCGTGACCGTAGAAATTGCGGAGGTCACTACAGCTAGTTCGTTTCTCCCTTCCTCCTCTCCTCTTCCCTCTTCTTTGAACCGCTTTATCAAGTATGCCACCCTCTTTATCTTCTCTCCATTCGCAACTGCCACACCCCCGAATTTCATTACCACCCTCATTCTCTTCTTACATCCCCCCTTCTCCTTCAACAGGTGCCGGTTTCATCTACTTATTAGCAATCCCGGAGATATTTATATTAGGAGAGTAAAAAGGTTACATAGGGTTAGTGTTGGTTATAGTCCAATCAATGGTGAAATAACGAGGGAAGGATAAAAAAAATGGCAGGACAATTAGGTGGAATACCTATATTAGTATTGAAGGAAGGGAGTGAACGGATGAGAGGGAGAGATGCACAGAGCAGGAACATAAACGCGGCGAAAGCAGTTGCTGCTGCTGTTCGTACCACATTAGGACCAAAGGGCATGGATAAAATGCTTGTTGATTCCCTCGGTGACGTGGTTATCACAAATGATGGTGTGACGATCCTCAAGGAGATGGATATAGAGAGTCCAGCAGCGAAGATGATGGTGGAAGTTGCGAAAACAGTGGACGAGGAGGCCGGGGACGGCACGACAACGGCTGTGATTCTTGGAGGAGAACTGCTCAAGAAGGCTGAAGACCTCCTGGAACAAGGATTGCACCCGACAGTAATCGCATTAGGCTATCGACTTGCCGCGGAGCACGCGAGAAAGGTGCTGAAGGGAATCGCAAATGGTATAGATATAGATAATGAGGAAGAGTTGAAGAAGATAGCACAAACCGCAATAACCGGAAAATCTGCGGAGGCTGCTCGTGATGTCATCGCCGAAATTGCGATAAAAGCGGTAAAAGCAATAGCAGAAAAAGGCGCCGAGGGTAAAAACGTCGTTGACGTGGATAATATCAATGTGGAGAAGAAAGTGGGAGGACGAATAAGTGAGAGTGAGTTAGTGCAGGGCATGGCATTAGACAAAGAGATAGTGCATCCGGGAATGCCAAGGAAGGTCGAAGATGCGAAAATAGCGTTGATTAACGCTGCACTTGAGGTAAAGAAAACAGAGACGAGCGCAGAAGTAAAGATAAGGACAACCGATCAGCTCAAGAGTTTCCTCGCGGAAGAGGAGAGGATGATGCGGCGAATGGCGGAGCGCATAAAGGAGAGCGGTGCAAAGGTCGTGATATGCCAGAAAGGGATAGACGACTTAGTGCAGCATTATCTCGCGAAAGAAGGGATCGCTGCGGTACGAAGGGCGAAGAAGAGCGATATGGAGAAGTTGGAGAAAGCAACGGGCGGTAAAATAGTGAGTAACGTGGAGGAGATAACTGAAAGTGATTTGGGGTATGCAGGATTGGTAGAGGAGCGGAAGATAGCAGGGGATAAGATGTTGTTCATCGAGCGCTGTAAGAATCCACATGCGGTATCCGTCGTGATACGGGGCGGGACTGAACATGGAGTAGATGAAGCTGAGAGATCGTTACATGATACGCTTCGTGTGGTGGGAAGCATCATCGAGGATGGAAAGGCGGTTGCTGGTGGTGGAGCAGTGGAGACGGAGTTGGCATTGAGAATCAGGGAGTACAGTGCCTCGCTCAAAGGTAGGGAGCAATTAGCAGTGGAGAAATTCGCAGAGGCGATGGAGATCATACCTCGAACCCTGGCGGAGAATTCCGGACTCGACCCCATCGACAAGCTGGTCGAGCTGAAGGCCGCGCACGAAAAAGGTAACAAGAATGCGGGCCTGGACGTGTATACCGGCAAGATCATTGATATGTGGCAACAGGGTGTGATAGAGCCGCTGAGAACCAAGCGACAAGCGGTGGATTCCGCTGTAGATGCCGCAATAATGATTCTCAAGATCGATGATGTGATCGCATCGAAGAGAGAGGAGTTTAGAGCACCACCATCCGGTGCAGGAGGAATGCCGGGTGGAATGCCGCCCTACTAATCCGGGAATAGTCGCCTGAGATCAGAAAGAAGCTACCCCGTAGGGAATAGCGGGAAAATCGGATGAACTTCCTGCAGCCCACCTTCCGCTGACGCTGAGCGGAGTTAGAGGCTCCGGAAAGATGGTTCTAGAAAGCCGCGGCCGAATAAAGGAAGAGGAAGCAAAATCTGCTGCAAAAGCATGGCTTAATTAATTAATGAAGCAAAAAATGGCGAATTCTACCTTATTGAGCCTACAATCTGCCTGACCGAGGTCATACGGAACATAACAAAATATCGTGGGATTGAGGCAGGAAAGACTCAGGTATGCACTGGACTCTATTTATCTCGAACCTGCGCTGATACACCATGCAACCCTTGTATCCCTGGACGAAGACGATTTTTTACTGCGAATAAAAGGGCAGGTTGCGATAGAGATTTACCACCCAAAAGATTTCCTTTAGCTCTTATAGGTGGCTTCAATCCTCCCGATACACCGACTTCGGTGTTTTTCCTTCTGCTCGGGAGTATTTCAACCGTCCTCCTTTAAATTTGAACTCGGGACCCCTCCTCTCAGCTTCTATGAGCTCGCGTGTCCTGCCTGATATCCGTGCTTCCATATCCCCCGCTTCCTCAGCTACTTCGCTCTTCGCTATGTGCAAATCATCTATTTTTATCATCCCGGCAGCCGCAGTGGCGGCAGAGATAAAAGCCTGTAATTTCACCTTTAACGGGTCTATTATTCCTGCTTCCATCATGTCTTTCACCTTCTTCTCCCGTCCCGATATCCCTGCCGTTTTATTGCCCGCATAATGCTCCGCCCGGAGCAGTGCGAGCGTATCAATCTGGTCCATGCCGCTATTCTTCGCTATTGCCTTTGGTATAGACTCTAAAGCGTCCGCAAACGCATTTACTGCCAATTGCTCCTTGCTTGGTATACTTCTCGCAAATTTCCTCAATTCAGATGCGCATTCAGTCTCCGTTGCACCCCCCCCTGGTACCACTCTATTATCATCAAATAAACACGCAACAGCGTGCAAAGCACTCCTTATCTCGCCCACCATACCCTCTAAAATCCTGATATGAGCCCCTCTTATAATGATCGTCGAGGACTTCTTATACGGGCACTCCTCAAAGAAGACAAATTTCACACCACCTATCTCCTGCTGCGCTACCCGTCCTGCAAAGCCCAATTTCTCTTCACTGAGATCACTGACGTCTTTCACCACTTTTCCGCCCGTGGACTTCTCCAACCGCTCCAAATCGGTGAACTTCACTCGTTTAATCAGCATTATCCCGGCCCTTCTGAACTTATCCAGCGCATCCTCATCAACACCCCACCGACAACAAACCACGTTGGCACCCGATTCGATTACCGAGTCTATGATTTCATTAAAAATCCTCGCCCGGGTCTCCCTGAACTCTCTAAAATGAGATGCTTTGGAAATCGTGACATGAAAATCAAGTGTTCCAATCGTCTCGCCTGCTTTGCTCCGTTCTCTTGCCGCTGTTCCGGTTGGCAGCTCCTTCCTGCCTTTTACTTTGGGCTCCTTATGCTCGATGGGGAAATCGAGCAACGCTATCTTGGCATTCTCCACTTCGGTTGGCAGCTCATCCAGGACATCCCTATCCACCACAACGCCTTCAAAAAATCTCGTCTCGTCTACTCCCCCGCCCGCTTTGGCCTCTAATACCACATCATCCACATCGATCGGCAACTCTCCGCTTTCGCTTATCCTCTTTATGCTCTCCACGACCGCTTCTACCAGCCGGTCCTCATCACAATACTCACTCCTCTTGAAAGCGGTCTTTGCCACTTTCTTCAGATATTCATCGCTCTCCCGTATCTCTACCGGTACGGCTACCTCATTTAAAACCGTTTTAGCCTTCTCCAGTGCCTTCTCATAACCGCTCACAATCACATTTTGATGTATTCCCCTGTTTTTCAGTTCAAATCCACGCCACACCAGCTCTCCTGTCAGAATCATAACCGTAGCAATGCCATCTCCTACCTTTTCACCCTGTGTTAAGCCTGCATTTATCAATACATCGGCAGCAGGATGCATGTATTTCAATTCCCGTACTATGCTGTATGCATTACTCGTGACGAGGTCCGCAACTTCTCCTTGTGTCGCTCCACTGGTTATCAATTTCTTCGAGCCAAGAGGTCCGATGGTAGATTTGAAGATGTCTGAAAAGGTAATGGAGACAAGAGCATTCGCTTCTTGAATCTCCTCAGGTGGCACTTCTCCCGGCGGTAACTCCTCCTTTATCGTCATCCTTCTTTTCCTCGGGTTTGTTTGTTTATATCTTCACTATCTATCTATAATATAATGGCAATAATAACATAATACAACGGTAGGTATAATAAATAAAAATAACTCCCAATCAATCAATCAGGCAGTCGCTTCACCCGTTTTCTTAACAGCGTATTGAATGCCGAGCGGTGCGAATAGCTGAAACAGGGCGGTTGTCGTTGCCATCAGCGTGATTATTAAAGCTCCTAACCCATACCCTGATAACTCGTGGGCCGCCAGCAACGCAAGACCAACGGCAACGCCCGCTTGATCGAATAACGCAAATCCAAGATATTTCGTGATCTTAGGTTCCGATTTCGATAACATGCCACCAATACTGCAGCCTAATACCTTACCCGCGCTTCTCCCCAAACAATACATGATCACGACTGTCCATATAGTAACAAACTGTGAGAAGTCTACTTTCATACCAATCACCGCGAAGAACAAGATGAAGATCGGAGTCATGATAGTATCCAGCAGTTCGTTAGAACGATTACCGACATGCACATTAAGGTTAATCACCGTCGCCCCTAAAATCATGCAGGTAAGAATAGGGGAGACGTTGATCATCTCCGCAAGCCCCCAGGAGAGAATGGCAGCGATAATACAGATAACGAAGATATGGTCAGATGAGAGATGTGCTCTCTTCGTTGAATAGGATAATACAACGCCAATCAATCCTCCAAGAGCTATTGCGCCCAAGATATCCCATGCGGGATAGATAAATGAAGAGGCTACGCTCGCCTTCCCTTCCAGAAGTGTTTTTACCGAGACGATCCCAACGGAATAGATGATAATGGCTGCTGCGTCATCAAGTCCTACGATGGCGACACTCACATCGGTAAGTATTCCTTTTGACCTGAAATCGCGCAATACCGCTATGGTCCCCGCAGGAGCTGTTGCTGGTGCTAAGGAGGCTAAAATCAAAGAAAGAGGAAGATTCTTGGTCAGGAGGTAGATGAAAATCCCGACCACGAGTGAGGTAATAAGGACTTCGGCGATGAGTATGATGACTATTTTCTTACCCATTTTTTTGAGAAACCCGAACGAGAAACTGAGTCCGATGGTATACGCGACAAAAGCAAGTGTTATTGCGGTGACAACAGCATCAAATTGGGTTGGGGTCGTGAACTTTAAAACCGGGCCTATGATGATACCCGCAAAGAGGTAGGCCAACACCGATGTTAACCCAACTTTGCGCAATAACCTCCCAAATATAAATCCCAGTAAAAGGATCAGAGCGACGAGCACATAAATATTGACATCCATTATCCCTCACTCAGTCTCACCATGCATGAATTTATAGCGAAGGTTCTTGACCAGATGCTGAATGGTTATCTCTCCTACGAGCCGATTCTCCTTAGTAACCACGGGCAGTCTTCTGATATCATAGGTTGAAAGTTTTCTCAAGACATCGTCCAGGGTCTCATCACATAAACAGGTTATTGGATTATAGGTCATAATCTCCTTGACAATACTTTCTTTGTGTAGAATATCGAGTCTATAAATTCCCGAGATCCTTTCTCTTTTTCTTTCCTGGGGGATAACATAGTGCATGATATCATGTTCTGTTATCACCCCAACTATCTTCATATCTTTAGCGTTGTTCACCACCCATGCATGGGCAGTAAACGAAAGAATGGTAAGAAACTCCCTCCAACCTGCATTCTCTTCTATAAAAGGGGTATTCCAACCGGGCGTCATAATATCTTTCACTTTTATCTTGTAAAATTCTTCTACCATAGAGTTACGATACTCACGTAATATTATTTAAGCTTATCTCATCCTTACCCGCCTTTCTATAAGGAAATTAGCGATTGTTTATCTTTTCAAAACCGTAATGGAGATAAGAGGATCAACTAAGAGATGCGATGCAGTAAAAGAAAATGCAGTAAGCCAGCACTAATCCATCAGAGATACTCGGGGCTGCACCTCTGCGAAGCTCATTTCATTGAGGATCTGGAGAGGAAGGTAAAGAAGGAGATGCGGAAGCAGGTGATGGTGGAGAGAGGGGATAAGATTGCAGTGGCACTGAGCGGCGGAAAGGACAGTTCGGCTCTTTTATCTCTGCTCACCAAGATTTTTTATAATCGAACTGATCTGGAATTCATTGCGATGTCGGTGGATGAAGGGATACACGGCTATCGGTCGATAACCCTGAGCAATGCGGAAGAGGTGGCAAAAGGGTTAGGGGTGGATTTTTTTCGGTTCTCCTTAGAAGAGGAGTTTGGGTTCACGCTCGATGAAATAGCAGCCAGGGAATTCGAGCAGGCGCCGTGCACGTTTTGTGGCATCCTGAGGAGGAAAGTAGTAGAGCGGAAGGCAAAGGAATTGGGTGCTACGAAGGTTGCGACTGCGCACAATCTGGATGACGAAGTTCAAACGATCTTAATCAATTATATACGAGGGGATATAGAGCGGTTAGGGCGGCTGAGAGGGCGCAGAGAAGAATTTGTGCCACGGATTAAGCCATTAAGAGGCGTCCCGGAGAAGGAAGTTGCTCTGTATGCGCTTATCGCAGGGATACCGGTACTTACCGTTTCTTGCCCTTATGCTCCGCGTTCTTTCCGTTTCACGGTGAAAAAGATGCTGAATGAGTTTGAAAGGAAGCATCCGGGGACAAAATATTCCGTGATGCGCGGTTATGAACGGCTGTCGGAATTGTTGCCTAAAGCACAACCCGAACGAAAGCTTGTGCACTGTGCGCGATGTGGTGAGGCATCCGCATCACGCATCTGCAAGGCGTGCGAGATACAAGAGATGATGAAATGATGGGAGCAGGGAGACATGGGAAAGGGTATGGCAAGGCAAGTGGGGCAGGAAGTATAGTAAATGCCATAGCGACCTACAAAGGCTCAGCGTTTGGCATAGACGTATGGACCTCTGCGGAAGTGGAGCTTGGTGAGGATTTCAAGGGTATAGAAGGAGAGATCGAGCAGGACGGGGAAGAGCGTGCTGATACACGGCTGATCGAGCGGTGCGTGGAGTTAGTGCTGAGGAAGTTCGATATGCCGTTACATGCCCATGTGAAGACGCGAAGTGAGATCCCAATTGGAAGTGGATTGAAGAGCAGCAGTGCGGCTGCAAATGCGGCGGTCGTTGCTACTCTGGATGCTCTCGGAGCAGAGGCAAAAGAGAGGATGGGCGCGCTGGATGCGATACGGATAGGTGTAGCTGCTGCTCTGGATGTTGGTGTGTCGATAACAGGAGCATTTGACGATGCCTGCGCTTCTATGCTCGGTGGAATCGTACTAACGGACAACAGAAAGCGGGAGTTGATAAAACGGGTGGAGAAAGATTCCGCAGTTCTTATCTTCGTTCCCCGGGGAAGAGCGTTTACCGCGGATACCGATGTAAAACGGTCGAGATTGATAGCCCCCTGGGTGGACCTTGCGTATGAATTGGCATTGAATGAGCGATTTGAAGAGGCAATGACATTGAACGGCTTTTTATACTGTGCCGCGTTGAATTTTGACCCTGAGCCGATGGTGAAGGCATTGGAATGCGGCGTGAAGGGAGTGAGCCTCTCTGGGACTGGCCCTTCTTTCGTCGCTTTACTGGATGAGCGCGAGGACAAAGAGGAGCGAGTACGTGAGGCCTGGAGTGAGTTAGGGGTTGAAGGGAGAATAATGAAGCGGAGGATACAGAACAGACATTCTTTTCCCGTTTAGCGAGGTTAGTTTTCTTTTGTGTATAAAAAGATGACGTGTTTATATAAACCTAAAAGGTAATACGTGGATGAGAGCGCATGGTAGAGAGACTCCCGGACGAGGGTAAAATATGGTATAATGGTACCTTTGTGGATTGGAAGGATGCGAAAGTTCACGTTCTCTCACATGGCTTGCATTATGGGTCTGGTGTTTTCGAGGGGATTCGGTGCTATGCAACGGAGAAAGGCTCGTTCATTTTCAGGCTGAAGGAGCATGTAGATAGGATGTATCACTCAGCGGGGTTATACAAGATGGATATACCGTACTCCGAGGAAGACCTTAAAGAAGCAATAAAGGAGACGGTCCGTATCAATGGACTTGATGCGTGCTACATACGACCAATCGCTTTTTATGGCTATCATCATTTAGGTGTGAACCCGACCGGCTGTCCGGTGGACGTCGCGATTGCGGTATGGCGCTGGGGCACGTACCTTGGAGAAGAAGCGTTAGAGAGGGGTATACGATGCACGTTCTCATCCTGGCGACGAATAGACCCTAAGACACTGCCTGTTACCGCAAAGGCCGTGGGGCATTACCTCAATTCGCTGTTAGCAGTGTTAGACGCAAAGGAAAAAGGTTTTGATGAGGCGATAATGCTCGATAGCGACGGCTATGTGGCAGAAGGCCCGGGTGAGAATATATTTGCCGTGAAAAATGCAACATTAAACACACCGGAAGCGGAATCTTCCATTTTGCCCGGGATCACCAGAGCGTCGGTAATCGAGCTTGCACGGGATAGTGGTTATGAAGTGGTAGAGAAGCCTCTAACAAAGGACGAGTTATTGACTGCTGATGAAGTCTTCTTTACCGGGACTGCAGCGGAAGTTTCACCGATACGAGAGATAGATGGTGTACGGATAGGTAAAGGTAAGAGAGGAGAAGTGACGAGCGTGATACAGAGGAAGTTCTTCGACGTCGTGAATGCACGAGATGAGCGATACATGAGATGGCTGGAGCCCGTCTACGAGTAATGATTTTTAACCATTTAAAAAGAACGCATTGCCAAAGAATCTTTGGGTTGGGTCATCTTGAAACTCAGCACCGCGATGAAACCAAATTTGGTAGAATTAGAAGAAGAGAACTGGCATTTGATGGAGCCAAACGATGTTGTTCAGGCACTTCTTACCTCTGACGACGGGCTCACCTCCGCAGAGGTGAAAAGAAGGCGAGAAAAATACGGCCTGAATGAACTAAGAGAAGAGAAGAAGATTTCTCGACCTACAATCTTCTTCTCGCAATTCAGAAATGCGCTTATTATTATCCTCCTGGTTGCCACGGCGATATCAGCGGCAATTGGAAACGTTGTAGACGCAGCGGTTATATTTGCAGCCGTTCTTCTCGTCGTTACGCTGGGCTTCTTCTTTGAATATCGGTCTGAGAAGGCGATTAAAGCGTTAAAAGAGATGGCTGCTCCTACCGCTCACGTTCTACGAGAAGGAACCGAGGTAAAGATACCTTCTAAGGAAATAGTGCCGGGTGATATCTTGTTACTGCGGGCTGGAGACCGAATAGCGGCAGATGCACGAGTATTCGAGGAGGTGAATCTCACGGTTGACGAATCGCCCTTAACCGGCGAATCAACTGCGGTGAACAAGGATGTCTCAGTGCTTACCGGGGACGTGATACTCGCGGAGAGGACGAATATGGTCTATTCAGGCACGACCGTGCTGCATGGAAGGGGGAAAGGCGTGGTAACCGCAACAGGTATGCGAACAGAGTTTGGAACGATAGCAACGATGCTGGCAGGGGCAAACGAAGAAGAAACACCGTTAAAGAGGCGGATAAATGAAATTGGGAGATGGTTAAGTGTCTTCTACCTGGCTATTTGCTCAACGATATTTGTGCTTGGCGTGCTCAGCGGAGTTCCTCGCTTATGGATGCTTATATGGTGCATAAGCTTAGCGGTGGCGATAGTGCCGGAAACCCTGCCTCTTGTCATTACCGGGACACTGGCGGTGGGCGTGCAGAGAATGGCGAGGAAGAGGGCGATCGTGAGGAAATTATCGGCTGTTGAGACGCTCGGCTGCATAACTGCAATCTGTTCGGATAAAACCGGAACCCTGACGAAGAACGAGATGACGGTCCGTCGAGTCTATGCTGGTGGAAAGCTGATAGAAGTTACCGGGGCCGGGTATGCGCCAACGGGTGATTTTCTCGATCTGGAGAATGGCGAAAAGATAGACCCCCGCGAGTCTGAAAGCTTGCAACTGGCGTTTCAGATTGCGACGCTCTGCACTGACAGCAGACTACGAATGGTGGATGGGGGATACAAGGTAAGTGGAAGCCCAACTGAAGGTGCATTGGTTGTCGTTGCCCAGAAAGCAGGATTGCAGAAGGATGAATTGGAGACGAGATACCGGCGAGTGGGCGAAATACCGTTTGAACGAGAAAGGAAGCGAATGACCACCGTTCATCATGATTTTGTAGAAGGGAAAGAAGTGGCGTACGTGAAAGGTGCACCTGAAGTAGTGCTTACCCTTTCCACCCGTATTCACCGTGATAAGAAGGGGATAGAAGGGCTAACGGCGGGAGAGAGAAGAACGGTGTTAGAAGTGAACGATACGATGGCGGCTGAGGCGTTACGCGTCATCGCCGTTGCGTACAGGGAATTACCGGGGGAAGAAAAGGTGGCGTATACTACCGAAGGGGTAGAGAAAGACCTCGTCTTTGTAGGATTATTTGGCATGACCGACCCACCGCGAGAAGAGGTGAAAGAGGCGATCGAGCGCTGTAAAAAAGCGGGAATAAAGCCAATCATGATAACCGGGGACCATAAGCTCACTGCCCTCGCTATTGCTGATGAGCTCGGCATTGTCTCGAAGCCCCTTAGCGATGAAAACGTGCTTACCGGGTTGGATCTGGAGAAGATGAGTGAGGAAGAGCTTGAGGGAATTGTTAATGACGTTGCCGTCTATTCACGGGTGTCACCGGCGCACAAATTGAGGATAGTCGAGTCGCTAACGAGGAGGGGGCACGTGGTTGCGATGACCGGTGATGGGATAAATGATGCCCCCGCGTTAAAACGAAGTGATATAGGGATCGGAATGAACTCCGGGACCGATGTAGCAAAAGAGGCATCGGATATGGTATTAACTGATAATAATTTCACCACCATCGTGGCTGCGATCCATGAGGGCAGAGGTATTTATGATAATATGAAGAAATTTCTTGTCTATCAGCTTTCTTACTCCTTTGCAGAGGTATGTCTACTCACGGGTGCTTTCTTCTTCGGTTTGTTCTTACTCGGAGAGCCTTTGTTTCCCCTTATTGCTATACAGATATTGTGGGCGAATCTTGTGATAGAGGACTTGCCCGCAATGGGCCTGGGTATTGACCCACCTGACCCGGATATAATGGAACGGAAGCCAAGAGACCCTAATGAGGGTATATTTACAAAAAGAATGCTTCATCAGCTCATTCTCATGTCTGCGGTAATATTCATCGGATGCCTGGTCATATTCTTAAAATACCTGCCTGAGTATGGTATGGGACACATAGGCGATGATGTTCTAAAGAAGGCGCAAACGATGGTCTTCGCAACCTTCATTCTCTACGAGATGATCAACGCATTTAATGCCCGCTCGGAACGGCATTCCTTGCTGAGAGTAGGGGTCTTCTCGAATAAATGGCTGATATTCGGGGTACTATGCTCTCTCCTGCTCATGGTCTTCGCGATACAAATACCAGTCACGGGACGGTTCTTCCATACCGTTCCTTTAACTGGTCTCGATTGGGGTATTGCGCTCGCTACAAGTATCACGATCTTCATAGCCGTGGAGGTTTGGAAGGCGGTGAGCAACACTTTTTCTTTTAACAAAAGAAAACCTGTGCTAAAAGAAAACTAAGCACTTATTTTTAGCCAAGGATAAAATCTTCTCCTCGATGGCTTTTTAATCCTCGCCTAAGTATTTCACCGGACCAAGAGCAACCTGTATCGCATTTTTAACCGCTTCATCCGCCCTCTCTTTAGATAGATGAGCTAACGGTTCTTGCTTCATTCACATCTTTATACGTACGCATGCTTCCCCAATGCGAGGTCCCCAACAACGCCCAAAAGCACATCTATAATTTTCCAGTACCGCCCCAAACCGTTTTTCACCGTAAAAGGCGTCATTTGTCCGCACTACGTGACGAATTCCCGCTGCTCGGTTACCTTTTCGCAATTTGAGAACTGCTTTGCAAGCTCAAGAGCTCTCTCTGGTGGCCCGGGTAAAAAGGCAATCCCGGCTTCGATTCGCTCAATGTTGATATGTGGCTGAACACCTTTAAAATATCGCTCGATCATTCTGCCTCTTCTCACAGCAGTTTATTTCTAATCTAATCTAAAATGAAAATGTTTCACCTCTGCGTGAGCATGCCTTTATCTCAGAACGGGGACCAATGATGGAATCGGTTATCTCTGCGCTCTTAATCAGCGTATCCTCACAAATCACGCTATTATGCAGCATGGCCTCATCCAGAATCACGCGTGGGAAAATCACCGAGGTATACATCTTGCTTTTTATGAGCGTTGCATGGTCACCGATCACCGCAGGGCCCCGTATTACTGAGGTTTCAACCTTCGCGTGTGCGCCAATCGCAACGTTCCCCTGGATCTCATTATCCTCTATCTCTGCGGTATCCGCGCATTCAAATCCTTTCTTCTCCAAGATCCACCTGCTCGCTTCCATGTAGCCCTCTAAACCGCCGATGTCAGCCCAAAATCCATCAACCACGCACCCATACACCTCGTTCTTCGCAACCAGTAAGGGGAACAGATGTTTGGAGAAATCATAGGCACAGCCTTCCGGAACGTACTCCATTGCCTCTGGTTCTATGATATACAACCCGGTATTCGCGAGATTTGAGAAGCACTCTTCCCGAGGCGGTTTCTCTTTAAATGCCCGTATCTTACCGTTCGATTCGAGCTCGGCTATCCCATATAACGAGGGATTAGGCACGGGCAGGAGGGCAATGGTCACCAGTCCTTCATGCGCTTTGTGGAACTTCATCACCCTTCTGATATCGATATCCGTGATGTTATCGCCCTGTATGATGAGCATGGTATCGGTGATTTCAGCGTTCTTTACCGAGCCCGCGGTTCCTAACGGTGAAGGTTCCTCAGGGTATGAGATTGTTAACTCTCGTCTGCTGCTGAGATATTCGATCAGCTGTTCTCTCAGGTAGTTGGTGGTGATAACGATATCTCTCAAGCCATAGCCAGCCAGATAATCAAGGATATAATCGATCACCGGCCTATTCACGAGCGGGATCATCGGCTTCGGCGTGGTGAAGGTAAGCGGTCTGAGTCTTGTTCCAACGCCGCCCGCGAGGATCACTGCTGTTACCATCTTCAACCCTTTCTTAAAAATATCTTCAACCCTTTCTTAAAAATACCGGTTTATCAAAGAAAAATATTTATGGGTACCTTAAAATAAAGCTTGACCAAAGAGATATATTTCCTAGTAAAACAAAATTATTTTTAGTAAAGGTTTTGCGGAGCACAACCTTTCTTTAAAAAAGAAAGCTTGACCAAAGAAATATATTTCTATAAAAGAAAGTGCGATGATCAAGAAAGAGGAGATCGAGCATATCGCGTGGTTAGCGCGGATAGCGCTGCGGGACGATGAGAAGGAGTTGTTCGAGCAGCAACTGAGCTCGATCCTGGATTATTTCGCGGTATTAGATGAGGCTGATACCTCGGAGGTGGAGCCGACCTATCATGTCATCGGCATAACGGACGTGGTACGGGAGGACGAGCCGAAGGAGGCGTTAAGTCAGCCAGAAGTGCTGCGGAATGCACCCAAGAAGGAAGAGGGCTACTTTAAAAGTCCACGGATATTATGATTTTGATTTTGAAAGGGTGGTTATTTTAACTATACCGTCTCCTATCCCCCTCAGCCTTCTCCGCCCAACCTATTTCTATTAATCGGTGTAGTCAACCTGTTAATAAATAGAGGGAAATTCATCGGTCCGGGGAAGGGAGTTTGGATATGGTGGAAGAAGGATATAGAATGATCATATGCGTTTGCTTTTGCCATTTATTCGAATCTTACATGTGGTTACCAAATAGCACTATGTGAACCTGTCCTTTGTCGAAGAGAGAGACATTAAAAACAGTAAAATAAGCAAAAAGTTATTCAATCGAAAAGTTTTTAAACATTGGTCATAATTTTACTATTGTCCCTATTAAGAGAGATGAAAGGGAGGTAAATGTATGAGAAAAGTAAAGTTTCATGTGGAGCATAATGTAACTCCAAAATCTATTAGTACAATTTTGCCTTTGTTCAATCCTAATGTCCCTCTCAGCTCAGAAGAAGTATATACTATGCTCCCTAGCTCTTTGTGGTTTTCTTCTAAATACGAGATTAAGAGAAACTATTTAAATAAAAATCTAGATATTTTAAGTATTCTTGGC
>JACUTR010000117.1 GCA_014859735.1 Candidatus Methanophagales archaeon
AATAGGCCCGAGAAAAGTACGTATGGAAGAATTATTAGGGCGAATAGGAAAATGGAGTGGCTCTTACCATTCTACTATCTTCTCGCGTGGGGAAAAATTTTCAGCTACAACTGAAGCTCATAGCTTACCCACGGAAAAAATTTCCCGCCTTAGACCAGTTTATACTGAGGAAGGGAAGATGAAAATATTGACGAGGGAAATGGAGGAAGGAGTCTTTTATCTTGTTTCTTACAGGGGCGAAAAATATGCAGTGCGAAAACTCGATGAAAATAGAGTTGAGTTCCGCGAGGTAGAAGAGTGATCTTTTATATTGGAGCCCCTATAAAAGGAGAAATAACAGCAAAGATAAGCAGAGAAAAAATCATATTAGATAAAAGGGATTTCCAACCATGCCATGGTAAAGAAGTTGAAGAATGGAGTTGGAAAAGGATGAAGAATGAAAAATGGATAGTTCACGTAGATAAAGGAGGAATTATCACAAAAGAAAAAGTATCCAAATCCATAGCATAATAGTCTTGCCTGCATCAGAGCCATTTAGAGATGGTATCGCAATACCTTTCGAATAGGTTCCAACACCTCATTGAGATGCCGCACTGCATTAGTCTTAAGATCTAAAGGATGTAACCTTCCCTGTGCATAATCGAGTTCGAACTCATCATAGTTATCATAACGGGCGTCTCCACCGTGTCTTTCACTCCTTTCTATTATCAGCTCTCCGGTATTTTTACCTGGAAATATCGTGTGCTTATATATCTGCAGTACCGGATTACCTTCTACGATTTGGGGAGGACAAAAAGAACTCATTATCTTCTGTTCCACGCTTTCTTCAGGCTCATCCACCGCGATATAATTCCCTTTGGACGAGGACATCTTCTCGCCATCTAAGCCGATTAATAACGGAGTATGAACACAGATAGGAGCTTTAAAACCAAGTCTTGGGAGATGTTCCCGCGCAAGCATGTGTATCTTCCGTTGATCTATCCCTCCTACCGCCACGTCGATATCGAGGAATGCGATATCCACCGCTTGCATCAACGGGTATATCATCTGGGATACTTTCCGGTCTTCCTTGCTACGCGAGAGCTCATCCATACTCCTTCTCGCTCTTCTTTCAGTTGTTATCGTAGCGAGCCGCAATACATCCATCATATATTCTTCATCCATTTGATAAGACGAGCCAAGGATGAATTCCGTCTCCTCGCTTAACCCCGCTGCGGCAAAACACCGCTTATTGTATTCCGCAGTCTCCCTTATCTGCTCAAAACTCCCCTTTTCATTCAGATACGCGTGCATATCAGCGAGAAGGATAATGATATGAAAGCCCATACGCTGCAATCGCCTCACGGTATTCAGTATAGGCAAATGACCGATGTGCACGCTGCCGCTCGGCTCAAATCCTACATACGCGCGTGGCTTTCTTCCTGATGTCGAGATCGAGGACAAAGCTCCGTCTAATTCTTCGACTGTTATTATCTCCTCCACGGTCCTCTCCACGATCTTCAGTGATTCGCTGTCTTTCATTCTCGTCAATTCCTCTTACGGTTATACATATCGAAGATAAAAAGTTATTTCTATTCTCAACCTTTCTTTGGAAACGAAAGTTCGAATGCAAAATTGAATGTTATTTATATAGCGTTACAGAAAGGTTTAAAGTACCTGCCCCAATCCTAATAGCGAGGGCGTGTGATGCAGGTTTTTGAAGGAAATGGGAGAACACAAAGCGGAATCAACGGCGAATGCAGGCCTCACATCAACCGAAAAGAGAATTTTGCTGACCCTGGATAGTGAAAAAGGCAGAGCATGGGATCCAAGAAACTTGGCTGAGAAGACGGGCATAAACGAAGATGCCGTGATGCAGACTGCTTTTATGCTCGCTCAGAAAGGTCTTTGTGGGATAAAAGAGGAAAAGAAGGTTTTCTATCATTTAACGGAGGAGGGGGAGTATTATGCGGAGAAAGGACTGCCGGAGAAGAAAGCACTGGAGTTCTTGAGAGAGAAGAAACGTGTCTCTTTTGATGAGTTAAGAAATGAGTTCCTGGCGGAGGCGAATATTGCAACCACGTGGTTACTGAGGAAAGGGTATGCGAGAATTGAGGAGGAAGAGGATGGAAAAGTGTTAACGCCGACGGGAAATACTTCATGGCTTCCTCCTGAAGTTCCGAAAGATCGGTATCCAAATGTGGATATTCACGAGGAAATAGTGCGAATTATACCGAAGGAAGGAGAGATAGAAGAGAGTATAGTTCGAAGAAGACTAAAGGATAAATTTCCTGAAATAAAGGATATAACCCCCGGTTACCACGTGGTGGGAGATTTGCTCAAGAAAAGGAAATGGCTCGAGGAAGACACCCGTGCAGAGTGGAAAATAGCGATTACCGAAGCGGGACACGAAGTTGTTTCCCGGGGTATCTCAGTTGAGGAGGAACTAACGCAGCTTACACCCGAGCTTATAAGAACCGGCTCGTGGAAAGGGCGTAAATTCAAGCGATACGATGTGAATCTGCCCTCAAAGGAGGAGTTCCCGGCGAAGATACATCCCTATCAGCGGATTTTAGACCGGATGCGCAAAATTTTTACGGAGATGGGCTTCGAGGAGATAAAAGGAGATCTGATTCAAAGCGCGTTTTGGAATTTCGATGCATTATTCGTGCCGCAGGATCATCCGGCACGAGAGATGCAGGATACCTTTTATTTAGGTGTGAGAAAGCCCCTTGACGTGGGTGAGGAGGTGATAAGAAACGTTAAAGAGATGCACGAGCATGGTGGCTCCTTAAATTCCACGGGGTGGGGTGGTGAATGGAAAAGAGAGTTAAGTGAAGAGCTGTTGCTGAGAACGCATACCACTGCGGTTACACTGTGGTACCTCGCATCGCACCCGGAACCACCGGTGAAGGTCTTTTGCATTGATCGCGTGTATCGTCGTGAGACCATCGACCCGACGCATCTTCCTGAATTCGACCAGTTGGAGGGGATCGTGATGGACAAAGGCGTCACATTCAGCAACCTGCTGGGTTTACTCGCAACGTTCTACAAGAAGATGGGGTTCCCCTCGATACGATTTCGTCCGAGTTATTTCCCGTATACCGAACCATCAGTGGAAGTGGAGGTGTATATGCCCGAGCATGGCTGGTTAGAATTAGGTGGTGCGGGGATATTCAGGGAAGAGGTAACGAATCCCGTAGGGGTTAAATATCCCGTTTTAGCATGGGGACTTGGTATTGGAAGGCTCGCCATGCTGAGCTTAGGATTGACTGACATCCGCGATCTGTATCAGTCGGATATAGACTGGTTGAGGAAATCGAGAATCTTTCGGTGAAGAGAAAGAAAAAAACCTTTTTGCTTCGCAAAGAGCTTATGAGATAAGACATGTTTATGATAAAT
>JACUTR010000023.1 GCA_014859735.1 Candidatus Methanophagales archaeon
GCATACCTATAGATGTTATGGAGATGAGGTCATATGGCCTAATAGTAAATTATAAGAACCAATAGGGGTAATTCGTAAACATGTTATCCGAAATACCGATAGATTTGGATAAGGTGGGAAAGGAAGACAGGGATAAAGAGTTATTGCGCGTGGGAATAATAGCGGAACTTGATGCGGTGAATTTGTATGAGCAACTCGCGGCAATGACGGATCGAGAAGAGATCAAAAGGGTTTTCCTGGACATAGCAAAGGAGGAAAAAACACACATGGGCGAATTTCAGACTTTGCTTCTGAGAGAGGACAGAGAGCAGGTTGAGGAGTTGAAGCATGGCAAAGAAGAGGTTGAGGAGATGATAGGATAAGAACGGTTCGGTTTTTCGAATCTTCTTACCACCCCAACGTCACGAGAACCAAGATAATGAGCAAGAGGAGTCCAACTCTCATGAGCAGAGAAAGTAATAAGACTTGTAGTCCAAGACGAGGACTGAAAATCCCGATATAGTAGGGTATTTTGAACCGTAGATTCACGATACTCGCGAGAAGATCGCCTAGAAGTAAGGCTAAAGTAACCTCTCTTCCGCTTAATACACCTTCTGCAAGTGTATTTCCGGCGATGGTGTACGCAGCGACATAACTGAGTTGCTGGGCCGCGATAATTGATAATGCCTCTGGGGGAACGGGCAGGTATCCGGCTAAACTACCCAGGTAGAGCGAAATGAGATCAAAAAGCCCTGCAGCTATGAGGATGTAAACTGCAATGGTTACCGGAACAGTCACCGCAAAAATCTTAATAAGTATCTTTTGAGCGCTCGTCACGCTGCGCTTCAGTGCCTCTTGTAAAGGCCTCCGATGGCTGATCTCCCTTGTTATACCACCCTGATAATTCCTGTTACCTTTCAGAAGTATTCGCGCTAGAATCAATGCTATTGAGGCTTTTATGAATTCCGCTACCAGTACGAAGCCGAAGAATGGGTGAGAACAAGAAGCATAACCGATCAACCCACTTGAGTTCAATGACCAGTTCTGCTATAATAACTCCAACCGTGATTAGGGGAACGATAGCTAATAGATAAGATGCAGCCGCAACGAGAGCTTCGATCAACATGCCCAATCATCTCTCTTAATTACCGGATCAGAGTACCTCGTGATTACTGTTGGTACTTCTTCTACTTTAATAGAGCTTTCAACGCAACGAACATCTCACCAAACTTTCTCCCGTCTTCTTCAGAAATTATTCAGAAGAGGGATAGACGAAGTGGAAAGTAAAACGGCGATACCGCTGACCGTAAGAGAAAGATTTCGTACTTTCGTGTCAGTCACATCGGGAATATCTTTCTTTTCTTCCCCATTTTTGCCGGTGCGAGATTAAAAACAACGGTCTTTAGCCTCGTCATCTCTTCAATGCTGTACCCAATACCTTCCCGTCCCGTGCCACTATCACCCGTTCCCCCGAAGGGGAAAAAGCCGACGCCATGCGCGGGAGCATCATTGATCGTTATTTCACCATCTTTCAAACTCTTTGCCACCCTCCATGCGTCATAAAAGTTGTTTGTAAATACGCATGAGTCAAGACCATATTTGGTATCATTTGCCGCTTCAATTGCCTCATTTATATCCTTCACTCGGTGGATCGTGACGACCGGCCCAAAGGTCTCTTCCTGCATAATCCCCGCATCTTTCGGGACATGATCGAGAACCGTGGGCAGATAAACATTACCTTCATACGTCCCTCCGAAGAGAAGCTTCGCTCCTTTTTCTACCGCATCTTCTACAAGCTTATGCACATGGGCTACTGCATTCGCATCAATCAATGGTCCTACCAAGGTCTCCTCCTCCCAGGGGTTACCATATTTCACAGTTCTGACTTCATCCATGACCTTTGATACAAATGGTTCTGCAATAGCCTGGACGACGATAACCCTCGAGATAGCATCACACCGTTGCCCTGAAAAATTCAATGACCCGTGAACAACCCGTTTCACCGCCAAATCGATATCAGCACTCGGCAAAACTATCGCGGCACCTTTTCCGCCTAGTTCAAGGTGAAGATGCTGTTTCATGCCCGCTTTTTTAGCTATCTCTTTTCCAACTGCGGTACTGCCCGTGAAGGATATCGCGCCAATCCTGGGGTCATCGATATGAGTGCCCAGGGTTTTCCCTGATGTTGTTATCACATTTAAAGACCCCGGAGGGAGACCTGCTTCCTCAAGCATCGCGGTAAACAGGAGAAACGTTATCGGGTCCGCAGAGGGTAATTTCACGACAACACTGTTCCCCGCAAGGAGTGCAGATACAACCTTTGCCGAGGTAATAAAAAGCGGATAGTTAAAGGGTGAGATCGCGAGCACAACGCCCACCGGCTCTCTCAATACAATTGCAATCTTCTGCATTGTATCTTCTGACCAGTCACCCGGGACGTACTCCCCGAATATCTTTCTCGCCTCTACAGCCGCGAGATCCATTCGATTTATCGCTGCTCGGACCTCTGCTTTTGCATTATGAACGGGTTTTCCTGCCTCTAGAATGAGAGATCGTACAAGAAACTCCTCATTTGAACGAACGATTTGTGCCGCTGTTTTGAATAATTCAATTCGTTCAATGCCTGGCACGCTCCGTATACCTTCCCGATTTTTCCATGCAGAATCAATCGCCATTTCGACCCCGCTACTCGCTAACCGTGGTACAAAGCCCACCGTCGAGCCGTCGAACGGATTTACTATTTCCATATATTCGTCGCTGTAATAATCCCATGTCCCGCCGATATAGTCCTTGAGGTAAAATTCGCCTCCGCGCTCTTCATAAAGGTTATCAAAATTTTTGGGAAACTCCAGAGTCATTTTTTGCCACCCCTCATATCCCTGTAACGTCTAATCAATATAAACCAATTCTCTCATTCAGTACTTCGGAAACGAGATGGTTCAGAACCAACATGGTCATGTAAAGATAGCATTACTCTTGCAGATTACAAAAATGGGCAATAAACTCATTGTTTGTTTGATTATGAGAGAGAATAAGAAACCCTGCTACCGTTTTTCCAAACACGCCGCCACAAACGCCTTAAACGGTGGTGACGGCTTGCTCGGTCTCGACTTGAATTCCGGATGGAACTGCGTGGCGAAGAAGAACGGGTGCCCCTCTATTTCCATAATCTCCATCCTCGTACCACTCCTATCAGTGCCTGAGAAAATTACTCCTTCTCGTTCTATCTGTTCTATATACGCGGGATTGACCTCATATCGATGCCTGTGTCGCTCTACTATCTTCCGTTTACCATATATCCGCGCTGCTAACGTATCGTTGCGTATAAACACCTCATAATCGCCCAACCGCATCGTCCCACCCATATCCTCGACGCCTTGCTGCTCTTCCAACAGGTCTATCACGGGATGCGGCGTTTCACAATGTTCAGTGCTGTGCGCATCCTTCAATTGTGCGATGTTCCGCGCAGCCTCTATTACCGCTAACTGGAACCCAAAGCACAAGCCTAAAAATGGAATCTTATGCTCACGCGCATACGCGATTGCATTGATCTTCCCTTCAACGCCTCGTATGCCAAACCCGCCGGGGACGAGTATGCCCTGCACATCCTTAAAAAACGGATCTAACCCATCAACACCCTCCAGATCCTCCGCTTCCAGCCACTTCAGCTCGACGTTACAGCCTAACGCCGTTGCCGCATGCTTGATCGCCTCTTTGATGCTCAAGTACGAATCCTCTAACTCGGCATATTTACCCACGATTGCGACCTGTATCTTTCTACCCTGCAACGATTCTTTCCGCCGCGCTACCATCTGCGCCCATTCGTGATCCTCGGTGAGCGGCGTCAAGCGCAGCTTGTCCATTACATACTCCGCAATACCTTCACGCTCGAGCAAAAGCGGCACCTCGTAGATATCACCGGTATCCGGTGCGCTGATCACCGCTTCCTTCCTCACGTTACAGAACATCGCGATCTTCTCCTTCACATCCTCCTTGAGCGGTTTTTTACTCCGGCAGACAATGACATCAGGTTGAAGCCCTAATTCACGAAGTGCCTTCACCGAATGCTGTGTCGGCTTCGTCTTCTGCTCGTTCAATGCGGTAAAGGGCACCAATGTAACGTGAATGAAGAGAAAATCATCCTCCTCCTCCTCGCGCTGCATCTGCCTGACCGCTTCCAGGAACGGCATGCTCTCTATATCGCCAACCGTGCCGCCAATCTCCACCAGACAGATATCCACGCCACTATTCTGGGGCTCCGCCCCATCACGGGCTCTGCCCGTGCCCCCACGAGCCTCGGAGGGGCTTACCCGCAAGCCCTGTAAGGGCTTAGCTGCGACCGCCCTTATTCGTGCCTTGATTTCGTTCGTCACGTGCGGGATGATCTGCACCGTCTGCCCCAGATACTCACCCTTCCGTTCGCGCTCTATCACCGCGGCATAAATAGTGCCGGTGGTTATATTATGCTCTCGCCCCAGCTCGACGTCCATAAACCGTTCATAATGACCCAAATCGAGGTCTACCTCCGCGCCATCACCCAAAACGTAGACCTCGCCATGCTGATACGGGTTCATCGTCCCGGCATCTATGTTTATGTACGGGTCAATTTTTATCGGCACGATCTTATACCCTCGATTCTTCAACAGTCTCCCGATGGAGGCCATGGTGATACCTTTTCCCAGTCCGCTCATCACGCCTCCGGTCACGACTATGTATTTCATTCCTCACCTCAGTCGCTATCCCCGGTTCTTTCTCCTCTTGTTCTTTTGTAAACGTTCCTCGCCAATAAAAGGTTTGTTTAGAAGTTGTAAATAACGATAAAAAAGAAGAGCAATGAGGCGGTTAAAGCGCTGGCAAACAAATAACCGGGTGAATTGCTGAAGAGAGGAATAATAAAGAAGAGGAATACAAAAAATAAAATCGCCGCACAGGCTGATACCGTCAAGCGTGATAAGATAACTCTCTCCTCTGATGATAGCGTAAATTCCCTCTTCTCTTTCCTCTTTGCACCCTCCAATTCCCACTCCTTACCCCGCTCTTTTCCCACTCGCTCTTTTCTCTTCTCCTTCTCTTCTGCCTCTACGATCTCCACCGAAAAGCTCTTCCTCGTTGCACCGTACCCGGCGCTTACAAATATCTCTCCGGTGCCTAACTCCGCTCCTATATAGCTCTTTGGCAGTCTTACAATTGCTGCTATCTTCTCCTCATCGATTACATACACCTTCTCCTGCAAGATCATCATCTTGTCTCTTATCCCCTCGCCAAGCGATAAATGCACATGCGTCGGCTCACCATGATTACTTATAAGCATCTCAAAGCTCGTCTCCTCACCTGCTCTCAGGGGAATCCTCAGTACTTCATGCTCAAATTCTAGCGAGTGCAAACCCTTTCTACTCAGGTATATCCTTTGCTGGATCCTTTCCATCTCCCTCTCGCTCATCGCCTGTTAAACCCCTACAGGGTTTTCGGGGTCGTGGGGCAGAGCCCCACAGTAACGGTAAATCGCACAGTTACTCAGCACTCTGCCTGAGCTCAGGCGGCAGTAGATTAGGAATACCATCCTCTATTGGATAACGTTCGTCGCACTTCTTGCAGTACAAACTGCCTGTTAAGACCTCTCCCTTTTCATCCTCCTCGTCTATGCTCAACTCCAAATCGCCCTTGCACATCGGACAGGCGAGTATATCCATCAGTTCCTTTTTCATCGCGTATCTTATCCTACTATTTTTTAAAGCGTGGTTTAAGTTAAATTTAGCGTTTTGCTAACTAAGCTAAGAAAGAGATGCAAGCATGAAACGTATAAAGGTTGTACCTTCAGCGCGCTTGGAGATAATAGGCATAGATGAGCTCCCTGAGATCAAAGAAGGCGACGATCTCGCCCACTTATTTCTTGACGCCTTGGAAGCGAAGAACGTGAAATTAGAAGAGGGGGATGCAATCGTCATCACCTCAAAAATAATCTCGAAGAGCGAAGGCAGAGTCGTTGACCTCTCCGATGTGCGAGCGGGCAGTGAGGCTGCAAGAATAGCACACGAGATGGAAAAAGAGCCAAAAATCGTGCAAATCATACTCGATGAAGCAAAAGGAATTGTAAGAATGGCGAATAAGCACATTATTGTAGAGACGAAGCATGGTTTTGTGTGTGCAAACGCGGGCGTGGATCAATCGAACGTTGAGGAGGGAAAAGCCGTGTTACTGCCAGAAGACCCTCAGAAAAGTGCTTACACGCTTAAAAAGGAGATAGAAGCGCGAAGTGGCAAAGAAGTCTCAGTCTTAATCTCCGATTCCTTCGGCAGAGCATTCCGGGACGGCGTAACCGGAATTTGCATCGGTGTCTCAGGCATTCCCGCTCTGCTGGACAGGATAGGAGAAGAGGACAGATTTGGAAGAATCTCACGGATAACAAAAGAGGCAGTTGCAGATGAGATATGCGCAGCGGCTAACCTCGTGATGGGCGAATTCCGCGAGAGCATACCAATCGTGATTGTACGAGGTTTGGCGTTGGAACGGTGCGAAGGTGAGATACAAGAACTTTTGTTCACGAGGGAGGAGGACCTCTTCAGATAAAATTTGATACAAAACCTTCTTTTAGTAGAGTTAGTATAGGACTGAGATAGAACCATGGTTAAGAAATTAGCGGCGTTGGATGTGGACAAGTGCATTGGGTGCATGGAATGCATGTTTGCATGTTCGAGGAGGGTAGGTAGAGGGGGATTCGAGAAGTCCGCGATAAGAGTGAGGTCTGCCGGTGGCATAGAAAGAGGCTTTGTGATTATCGTCTGTCGCGCATGTGAGAATCCGCCATGCGCAAGGGTATGTCCTACGGGTGCCTTGAGGGAGCGGAAAGGAGGCGGTGTGATATTGGCTGATGATACCTGTATAGGATGTGGCTTTTGTGCGCAATCTTGTATCCTGGGCGCTATTTTCTGGGATTACGAGAAGGACAAGCCTATTCTCTGTAAATACTGTGGTGAGTGCGAAGAGTATTGTGTGCATAACGCCATTGGTATAGTTGAGCTTACCGTTGAGGAGCCGGGGGTTAGAAAATGAAAGCACAAGCTAGGAACAGGGTCCTGTATATCGATTTAACCAAAAAAGACATCGAGATAGTAGAACGAGAGGATTTATTTGACGATTACCTCGGTGGTTCAGGTGTAGCGATAAAGCTCCTGGATGAGGAATGTGAACCGGGTATAGACCCTTTAAGTGCATCGAACCCGATAATTTTTGCCGTTGGACCACTCACGGCTCTCTATCCTTCCGCTTCGAAGACCGTAGCGATGTTCAAATCGCCCTTAACGGGTAACCTCGGGGAAAGCCACTGTGGTGGAAGAAGTGCGATGGCAATTAAACTTGCCGGTTACGGAGCGATGGTCATCAAGGGTTCAAGTGACCTCCCGGTATACCTCGCCATACATGGCGATGCCGTTCACTTTAGAGATGCCTCTTCGATCTGGGGTGTGGAGGCACAAACAGTAGGCAGGATCTTACGAGAAGTAGAGGAGGGCGCGGGTGTACGAACCATTATACGGATTGGACGAGCGGGTGAGAAACTGGTCAGGTATGCCTGTGCGGTCTGTGAAACCTATCGCCATTTCGGACGGCTTGGTTTGGGTGCGGTAATGGGGTCGAAGAAACTGAAAGCCGTGGTTATATCCGCAGATAAGAGTGTTGAAATACCAGAGGAGAAGAGAAGGGAATATAAAAAAGTTTATGATGAGATACACGACGTTGTGGTCAAAACAGATGCGATGGAGAAATATCATGATTTGGGCACCTCTGGGAAGATTTATGACTTGAATAAAATCGGTGGGATGGCATACAAGAATTTAGAATCTTCACGTGCACCGGAGGAGATAGCGAGGGAATTATCAGGCGAGAATTTTGCAGAGAAGTTACTTTCGAAGCGAGTTTCATGCTCGCACTGCCCGATAGGTTGTGTTCATTTAGCATCGCTCAGAGAACTTTACGCGCCTGGCTATTATTTCAAGACCACCACCATTCCTTACGACAACGAACCAATTTGGGCAACTGGGTTTATGCTTGGCATGAAGCAGGCCGAGGATTGTCTGAGGCTCATTGACATCGTCGATAAGATCGGTATGGATGTGATAAGTACCGGAGTGCTCTTAGCATGGGCGACGGAGGCGTACGCGAAGGGAGTGATAACGAAGGAGCATACCGATGGTCTTGAGTTGACGTGGGGAGATGTTCAGGTCTATTCTGAAGCGATAAATAAAATCGTGCAGATGCCCAACGAATTTTATCAAAATCTGGCTCAGGGCGTGGAACATGCCTCACGCGTTTACGGCGGGCAGGATTATGCACTTGCTTTCGGAGGCAATGAGATGCCCGAATACCATACGGGAATTGCATGCTACTTAAACAATCTCACCGGTGCGAGGCACAGCCATCTCGATTCCGCGGGATACGACATCGACCAGAAGTTAATGGGGAAGGATTTCGGCATCGAAGAAGTTGTGGAAGCGTTATTAAAGGAAGAAGAATGGAGACAGATACTCTCAAGCCTCGTTATATGCTTCTTTGCAAGGAAGGTTTACACCCCGGACAGAATAATAAGCGCTCTCAACGCGATAGGGATAGAAAATTGGACTGCGGAGAGATTAGAAGAGCTGGGAAGAGTTATCCACCGTGCTAAGATGGACTTCAAGTTCAGGGAAGGGTTTAGCCTCGCAACACTTCGCATACCCAGAAGGATTTTTGAAGTCCCTACACCGCACGGCTTCTTGAAGGAAGCGGAGATGAGAAAGGCTATTGAGCTATATGGTCGGATAATTGGAAGAGAAGTTGAGCTCCGATGAACGGAGCGTGCACCTGGATTAAGATGCGAAGTAAAACGATTCGCTACGTGAAATAAGCGTTCCAGAGATACTGCTGGACCATTCTATGCGAATTGAAGAACGAGGCATTAAAGGCAATCGCATATTGCATGATCTCAGCCCATGCGTCCGTATTTCTATAAAACATTGGTACGATCACCCGTTCCAATTTCTCATAAAGGTTCTCCGCATCTTTTGAATCATCCGATTGATCCGAACAGCGATTGGTGATAATTGCATCGATTGCCCAGCCCGTTACTCCCTCTACACACCCTTCCACCCACCATCCATCCAATATGCTCAAGCTTGGAACGCCGTTAAGGCACGCTTTCATCCCACTGGTGCCCGATGCTTCACAGGGTATTTTCGGCGTATTGAGCCAGAGGTCTACACCCGAGGTAATCACCTTCGCGAGCTCCAGATCGTAATTTTCAAGGAAGACGATCTTTATATCCCCTTTCAATCGTTTAATGGCCCCGAAGATATGTTTTATCAATTCCTTTCCTTCCCAATCCCTGGGATGTGCCTTACCTGCAAAGATGATCTGAATCGGCCCGGTATTCTTCGCAATGGCTGCCAGTCTCTCAGTATTGCTGAACAAAAGATCGGGTCGTTTATACTTCGTCATTCTCCGGGCAAAGCCCACCGTGAAGGTATCATAATTCATACCTATACCATGTTTTGCGTTTACAAGATCGATCAGCCTCCTCTTTGCCTCTCGATGGGTTTGTATAATCTCCTCTTTTGGTATCGAGATCACGTACCTCAGATTAAACGGATCCTTTCTCCAACCACTGATATGCCTATCATACAGCTTACGGAACGGTTCTGAAGTCCAGAATACATGGTGCACACCGTTCGTTATCGAATCGATCGGATAGCCCGGGAACATATTCCGGGAGATCGCTTCATGCCTCTTTGCCACGCCGTTTATATACTCGCTGCGCTCTAACGCGAGTAAGGTCATATTTAATTCATTTCCAGGGCAAATTCGAGCGATTTCATCCGCTTCTAAGTACCCGCCAAGAAGGCTTTTCACCAGCGATGCGGGGAACTTATCGTGCCCCGCGGGAACGGGCGTGTGAGTCGTAAAGATGCATTTTTTACGCACTGACTCGATAATTCGCTCATTTGTATACTCGGGATGCTCAGCTCTCACCTTTTTCATCAGTTCCAGAGCGACCAAGGCAGAGTGCCCCTCATTCAAGTGATATTTTCGGATTGTGGTGTGGCCCGATGCATCGAGCATACGCACACCTCCGATTCCGAGAACAATCTCCTGTGACAATCTATACCGCTCATCACCGCCATACAGATAAGCGGTTATCCCCCTATCAGAGGGGTCATTTTCAAACAGGTTGGTATCGAGGAGGAATACAGGTACCTGATAGCCCTCCAAGCCTGTCAGAAGGTACTCCCACGCTTGAATTTTCACCTCCCGGCCGCCGATGAGGACCGAGACCTTCGGTGACATGAGTGTCGCGAGATCATCGATCCGCCACTCCACCGGCAATTCAGTTTGATTTCCTGCCTCGTCTAATCGTTGGGAGAAATGTCCTTTATTACTGGCGAGCGTAACTGCAACGATAGGAACGTTCATATCCGCACAGGATCGTAAGATATCACCTGCTAAAACACCAAGTCCGCCACTATAGGTTGGCACCTTATGATCTACGCCGATCTCCATGCTGAAGAGGGCAATGTGGAAATATTTTTCTCTCAATGAGTCGCTCTCTCTTTCCATCTCCATCTATCCCCCAATCCACCTCAACTTATAGATAATATATACCTATACCCTTTTACCAAAGAGCACGAGCATGAGCCCCAGAGTTACGAGGAGTCAGAGTCCGGCAAATTATGTGCACTCCCTCGACTGGTAAGCTCATTGGCAAACCAGATTGTACGCTGGGGAAAGGCGATCTCTATTCCCTCAGCTTCAAGAGCCGTCTTTATCTTCCATAAAAGCTCCTTTTTCACCCCATACCACTCGGGGGACGGCACCCAGATCCTCACCATGATATTAACCGCGTTATCGCCGAGGTTATCAACAAAGATATCGCCCGCTGGATGTTTAAGGGTGAGGGGGTGTTCTTCACTGAGCTTCCTGATTATCCCAATAGCCTTATCCGCATCGTCGCTGTACCGTATTCCTATGATATACTCGAGCCTCCGGGCAACATGGGCAACGTAGTCCATTATATCGGAAGTGAAGACCTTCTCATTGGGTATCCTGACGTACAACCCATCAAACGTTCTCAAGGTGGTCGAGATGATGTGGATATCCTCTACAACGCCTGCAGTTCCCGCTATATTCACCGCATCACCCAGCTTCATGGGCCGCTCGATCATCAGAAAAAGCCCTGATATCAAGTTGCCTACTACACTCTTGCTGGCAAAACCGATCACTATGCCCGCTATGCCCCCCGCAACCAGCAAACCCGAGGGGGGCACGCCGAGGATTGGCAGAACCGAAAGCACCGCGATACCAATAATGCTGTAGTAAATAGTCTTGGCAAGGATCTCTAAATGCTCTTTGCTCACCTTGTCTCTCAGGACCTTTCTGAGATTGAGTGCTACTCCTTTCGCTATGATACCCGCAATGATAAGAATCAGGGTAACCATAAGAAGGTCAAAAAGGGTGACGCTCTCGTAAACAACGATCTCGAGGGTCATATCATATCCCCACCTCCATGACAAATTTTGGTGCAACTACCGGAAGCCTTCGTACCGTGTAGAGCTCTAAAGACTTCTTCATCCCTTCTTCAAGAGGAGCATCAACAAAATCTGTTTCTGCGCTTCGCCCACTCATGATCTTCATGGTCGCTCTCATAGAGACCAGATTATCGTTGTAATAGATCTTCATACCATACGCATTAAAAATCGCTTTTGTTACTTCAACCCACCCGGTGGTTGTATTGGTTATGCTGAGCTCTATGATGCCCTCATGAAGAGGATTCACAGCCGGTATCGAGGAATAAACTTCGCTCTTCCAGTATTTACAGATCACGCCACTTCTCGGATCGCCATAGAGGGTGAACTTCTGCTTCGCGAGCGTGAGTATATCGATTAGCTCAAATTGGTTGCTTCCCGCTATAAAAACACCTATTTCTATGGGATAGGTAACGAAGATACTCTTTGTTGATCCTGGCTCAACCACAAGAGTCCTCTCGAACTCTATGAGAAGATACGAGGTTAGTTCCCTGGGCTTGTTCAATGGCTCAATGGGGTTGATGAGGACTTTACCACGGTCTGCCAGGAGAATCTTTTCCACTCTCTTATCGGCATACACGCTCCGGTAAAGCAGACGCTCCCCTTCCTGCTCAAGGGTGAGTGAGATTCCGTCCTTTACAATTTTGAAAGGTGCATCATAATAGCGGTACATAAACACAACGCCTCTTAGTATATCCCGATGGACGTGTTAGTATAAAAAGCCTTTCTTAACGAAAAAGGACTCCCCCCACGTAGGCTCAAAACAAAAAAGAAGAAGATGAGAGAGATCATGAGTCCCATGAGATGAGATCATTCTCTCCGCCTCAACTTTTTATGATTGGTTACTTACTCCTCCTTCTTCAGTTTCTCTTTTATATACTCTGCAACAATGTCTTTGATCCCCCAGCCGAGCGAGATTCCGATAGCGATTGCAATGCCTGCTGCAAGTCCCCATGCTAACGGAACGAGGAATGTGTAGATGATTGTCGTGTCAATGCGTAGCTGGTCCAACGCTAGGACGATCACCACTAAAGAGAAGAGCGCCTTCAACACCGGCGTTATTAGATCTGCGTATGCAACTTCGCGGGCTGTTAACTGTTCTCCTATCCAAGTCATGACGATGTTGACCAGTATTAGACCTACCACCAGCACGATGATGCCTGCGATGAGATGCGGAATGTATAAGAGAAGTTGGTGCAAGAAGGCTGTCAACGTCGGTATATTCAACACGTTTATGGCTGCCATGATAAAGATAATGTATACAAACCACCTCACCAGTCCATCAAAAAATCCCACGGTGGTCATGCCTGATTTCTTGATTGTATCACCTATAATAGTTTTGTCCACTGCCTCGTCTACACCAAGCTTATCAAGCACTTTGGATACGATTTTACCACCAATACGCCCTGCGAACCAGCCTATGAGCAGGATAATGAGTGCAGCAATTATCACAGGTAGCCATTCAATCATTGTTCCGATAGCATTTGCAAAACTTGCTCGTATTACATCTATTACCATTTTTTATCACCTCCTTTTTATTTAAGTGTCACAAGGTACACCAACATATACACATCATTCTGTACGTATAAATATCTATGCTCATGTGCCTTACTGAATATACGGGAAGACAATGCATGATAAAGCGGCGTTCCTTTAGCGATGTCTAAAATACGGGCTGTGATCTTTGATTGTTACGGGACCCGTGGAGATATCCCTACCGATGAAGGAAAGCTCTATTTGCCGTAGAGTTAGTTACGCAGGGGTTATGCCTTTCGGCACTTTTTCATCTTTATGCGTGTATACGCGTGCTTCAGCGGTTTTCAGAATGGCTTCCAGCATCTCCGCGTAGGACATCCCCGCGATGGCAGCCATCTTTGCCATGTGCCCATCCCAGCACCAGCCGGGGTTGGGATTAACTTCTAAGAGTTTGGGGTTGCCTTTCGCATCCAATCGCCAGTCAAAACGAGCATAATCCCTGCATTCAAGTCGTTCAAAGAGTTTCAAAGACCATTCCACGACGTTTCTCTCTACCTCTTCGGGAAGTTCCGCCCGAACAGAGCGGATACCCCAATAGGGCGAATCAGGGAGCCATTTCGCTTCATAGCCACATATCCGCGGCAATCCTCCGGGTAACGATGAGTAATCCTCTTCAATTATAGGCAGAACCGTATACGATTCCGGGGGATTGCCAATGATACCCACACTCAAGTCCTTCCCGGTCAGGAACTCCTCCACGAGTATTGGTTTATCATAACCAAAGCGCTCCCGTATCTCCGAAATAGCGTTCGTCAGTTCTTCCGGGCTGTAGGTCACACTCCGCTGCGTTATACCGAAACTGGAATCGCCGAAGTTTGGCTTCGCGATTACCGGGAAGTCAAAATACAATTCGAAGGTGCTATCTTCAGGCTTGATGAATACCGCTTCAGGTACCGGAATACCCATCTCCTTTGCGATTCCTCTCACGAGTGACTTATCGTGACAGAACGCGAGACATTGCGGATTCGAGCCGGTGTAAGGAATGTTGAGCATTTCAAGAAGCGCCGGGATGTGCAACTCCCTCTTCGCAACGTTTAAAAAGCCCTCATCACAGAGATTGAAGACAACGTCTATCTTCGCTTCCTTCTTGATCAGATCTTGAATGAGCGTATCGTGACTGCACAGATAGGTAAAGCGAAAGCCCTTCAAATCCCTCAATGCTTCTTTCAACTGATCAATGGTATATAAATCGTCGTCATCAAAGATGCAGCAGGGCTTTATACAATCAGGCTTGGTGGGGTCACCCAAGATTACCGCGACATTCTTTACCACACTTCTCTTTCTCTTCTTTAGTGGTGTCCAATCCTTTCTGACAACTGCGGTAACCACAATGCGTCTCTCCATCATTCCAAGGTCCTGATTCCGCTGTGAATCGGATGAGAGTTCGCCATGAGAAGTGATATCGCTGAAGCCCGCTGCCTTCAGAAGCTCATATAAGCTCTCATGGGTGTAAAGCCGCTCTGCGTAGAATTGGTCCACAATCACGCCTTTTTCAACGTGTGTTACCACCTCTCGCGATATTAAACGCTGCCCATCCAGTGCGAGCGACCGCTCACGACAGACGAGAAGGTTCTTATCTACCCATTCCCATGACCTCGGCTGGAAATGTTCCCTTAGATACGCTCCGTCCGTAACATCGATAATAAAACGCCCCCAGGGTTTCAAGACTCTGAAGATCTCTTTGAGGACCCTCAGGTCATCCTGAACCGTCTCGAAATACCCGAAACTATTGCCAAGAATCATAACCGCATCGAAGGTATCAGGGGGATACGGTAGTCTTCTGGCATCCCCTTCTCTAAACTTCAGTGACAGACCCTCCTTCCTCGCATGCGCTTTCGCTTTCTGGATGAGGTAGTGTGAGCGGTCTAACCCCTCTACACCTTTGAATCCCCTCCTCGCCAGTTCCAGGGAATGGCGACCCTGCCCACAGCAGAGGTCGAGGATCTTGTCCTCAGGTGAGAGGCGAAGCATTGCGGAGAAGAGATCTACCTCGTTTCGTGTAATGTTTTGGTTATCCACCACATCCGCATCGGTTTTTAGATAGATGGAATTGAAAATCTTTCGCCACCAATCTGGGCGCACATGTTCCTCTAAATTAGAAACGGGGCCCAAAGGTTTGGTACCCATGGCTCCCCTCCGCCGCGAAGGGGGCTTATCTTTTGATGACTCTTCCCTCGTATCCATATCCTCTTGATTACGAAGAGCATTTTATGCTCTGGTTTAATAAACCTTTGGATAGTGATAAGTAGAATTATCTCATTCCGTAGAACTAACCCATGGACTTATATATGTTCCATATGCCAGTTGCGATAAAGTTCACCGCGATAGCACCCAACAACAATCCCATAACCCGTGTTATTACCAAAGAGCCAGTAAAGCCCAAGATTTTATTGATTTTATCCCCAAATCTGAAGATGAGATAAGAGAGCGCAAAGGTTAATAATATGGCTAATATCACCATCATCTTCAATTCCAGCGTTGTGCCTGTTCTTATGACCACGATTACGGTTGTAATCGCCCCCGGGCCAGTGAGTAATGGCATAGCAATGGGGAATACTGAGATATCTTCTCTTTTGGTAGCATCTTTTATCTCTTCGGCGGTTACACTTTCGCGGGGAATCCGTGCGTGCAACATGTCTAAGGCAACTATAAAGAGTAATATACCTCCTGCAACTCTCAGGCTGTCCACTGTCACGCCAAAAAATCTCAATATGAGCTCTCCGGATAGAGCAAAAATAATTGCCAAAACGCATGCTACCATAACCGAGCGCTTGGCGATCTCTCTTCTTTCTGTTGCACTCATTCCCGCTGTTAACGAAATAAACGTGATTAATCCCCCAATTGGATTGACGATAATAAATATTGATGCGAATGCATAAATGAAGAAGGATAATGTCTCCATATTGCTATATCAGGCGATTGAGGGATATAATAGCATCGTAGATGGTCAGATTAAATAGCTCGAGATGGCCTCTCCCAGAAAATTGCCCGAATTGAGCAATACTGCTAAAGTTTGATACTGTTTCGTTTAATTAACACTTCCTCAGTAAGAGATATAGTTTCTTATTACTCCATTAGGAGAAGATCACTTAAGCACTTTTAAAAAGAAAGCACTGTTCCCCGTCTCGATGAGTATGCCCCGCTATGATGATTTTGCCTATCTGCTCTCCATGAACTGGTTCTTCGCCGCCATTGACGCAAGTTCAGTCCCAAGGACGAAAATAGCCTGCTTGTGCTCTTCCTTGCTCCGGTGCACCTGGAAAGGCGAGATGCCTAAATCGTTATATTTACTGAAATCACAGCCTAACCCGTTTTCCATGCAATACTTCTTCAACTGAGCCAATAACATGTGGAGGTGTATCAGCTCTTCTTTCTTCATGGTAAACTATTTAATTGGTACGGGATATAAAAACTTTGGGGAAGATTTCCACTGGAGAGCGATGGAGCACCAATGAGCACTATGCTGTTACTGTCACCCGTTGGCTAAAAGGAAAAATAAAGTGGTATAAAAGGATCAACCCACTATCCATAACACTTTATACCGTATAGTTGCAAAGTTTACATACCACTCATGCCGCTGTGGCTTAGGGGTAGAGCGGCTGATTCGTAATCAGCAGGTCGTGGGTTCAAATCCCACCAGCGGCTATCACGTGAAAAATGCCTCCAGAGACCATACTGCAGAGGGGAAATAACTTCAGCGAATGGTATAGCGAGATACTGAAGCGTGCAGAGATATTGGACATTAGGTATCCGGTGAAAGGGGTATATGTATGGTATCCTTATGGATATAAATTGAGGAATCTTATTTACGAAATTTTGCAGTCTTTATTGGATAAAGAGCATGAAGAGGTGCTGTTCCCTCTCTTAATACCAAAAGATGAGTTAATGAAGGAGAAGGAGCACATTAAAGGGTTTGAAGAGGAGGTTTTCTGGGTGACCAAAGGGGGGAGTACCGAATTAGAGATTCCTCTTGCACTCCGGCCTACCTCAGAGACCGCGATCTATCCCGTGTTTAAAGTATGGATAAGATCGCATCGCGACCTGCCTCTCCGAGTATACCAGATCGTGAATACGTTCAGATATGAAACGAAGCATACCAGACCGCTCATTCGAGTCCGTGAGATAACCTCCTTTAAAGAGGCACATACCGCACACGCAAGCCGGGCGGATGCCGAGGATCAAATAAAAAGGGCGGTGGCGTTATACAAAAATTTCTTTGACCAGCTTGCTATTCCGTATGTAATCACAAGAAGACCTGACTGGGATAAATTTCCCGGTGCAGAGTATTCTCTTGCCTTTGATACGGTTATGCCAGACGGAAGGACAATGCAAATCGGGACGATCCATTTGCTCGGCGAGAGCTTTGCGAGAACGTTTGATATAAAATACGAGGATACGGATGGCGCCTTGAAGTTCGTAAATCAGACCTGTTATGGCATTTCGGAGAGATGCGTTGCCTCGGTGATCGCTATTCATGGTGACGACCATGGATTGATACTGCCCCCCGAGGTTGCACCGATACAGGTCGTCATCGTGCCTATTCTCTTTTCAAGCGGGGACGGAGGGAACATCGAGGTAAAACAGGTGGAAGAAGCGTGCTTCACCGTGCAGGAAGCATTGAAAAAAGCAGGCATAAGAACATTCATGGACAACTCAGAGGAAAGACCTGGTGCGAAATATTACCGGTGGGAGATGAAAGGAGTACCTTTGAGAATAGAGATAGGACCCCGGGATTTAAGGAACAACCGCTGTGAATTGGTACGAAGAAATGACCTCAAGAGGATGCACGTTCCACTTAGCGAGGTCGTACCCGAAGTGAAGAGAACACTAAAGGAGATCCATGAAGGGATTTATGAGAAGGCAAAAGAGACTCTGCGCACTACCATCCATAAAAGCGACGGTATCGGTGCTGATACAAGCGCAGAGGAGATGGAAGAGCTGAGAAGAAGGGCTGGACGTGGCATCGTTTCTTTATTCTTGTGCGAACGCGAACGATGTGGGAATGAATTGGAGGAGCAGCTTGGGGTGAGTGTGTTAGGAGAAGCACATGAGCGGGAGGAGGGCGAAAAAGACGAAGGGAAATGCTTTATTTGTTCACGAAGGGCAAAGAGAGTGTATGTTGCCCGAGCATATTGAAAAATCGAAAAGCTTAAACAGGGATAACGTTTATCTTAGGATGGCCTATGGCACTTAATGAGGTCAGTAAAGAGGTAGGATATATCAATCGCATAATAAGAAATGTTCGTAACATCAGGAAGAGTGAGTTTAAACCTTTTTTTGAGGATCTCAACGCCGCGGATTGTATCATTCTGGTAGGAGAAGGCAGGTCGCAAAGTGCACTGTACATAGGAATGGGGCAACTGAACAAAGAGGTGAGAACCATGGTTGACATAGATTTCCCCGGGAGAGACATAGTAGAGGCAGCACCGGTCTTGGAAAAGAAGTTTGAGAGGATAGCACTGCTCGTCAATTCGGGAAGTGGTGAGACCACAACTCCTAAGATAGTGGCTAAACAACTCTCTGATTATATCGAGCACGAGAAGAGCGATAAATTTACGATCGATGCCGTTGTCTCGAATACGAATTCCTCGATCGGAAGGATAGCCGAGAGAGAGTATGGCACTGTTCTCGAACTGAAGGGGCGAGAGAGAAGGTCGAATGCTACTAATGCGTTTCTCAAACACGGCATAATGAACGATGTTTATGAATTAGGTTCCTTGTTGCTCTTTCAGAAGACAAAGGAAGTAATAAACGAGAACGAGGATTATAAAGCGGTATTTAAGAAGGTAGAGGAAGAATCAGCGGCTATAGGCGAGATTGTGGATACTTTCGTCTGTTCGAATCTGTACCAAGATATCATTGACAAGTTGGAGTCGAGATGCCGCATAACCCTGGGGGGGTTAGGACCCGCGAGAAATGCCGCGAAGATGACTGCAATAAGGCTGCAGCATGTGAAACGAGCACTTGGAGACGAGACTTATTTATCTGGATCGTTTGCGCCACGACCCCGCGCTTCTGATATCTTGTTTTTAATCTCGTGGTCTGGCGAGACAGAGTCCATTTTAGAGTGGTGCCGGGAGCATAAGAAATTCGGAGCTTATGTTTATTCGATTGTTGGTAATGAATCTGCCTTAACGAGGGAGTCTGAGAGTTTCATAATAGAATCCCCACCGACGACGTTCTACGAGCGCGCAACGTTTGCGCTCAGCCCTCTTCCACTGCATTTAGTGGAACGATTGCATCACCGCGGCTTCAGACTACCGGAGTACATTATGGAATGGTGGGAACACTCAGTGACGCAATGATAGTGGCATTTTCGCTTTTACGTCTCTGCATAGGTTCATGCCTGCTTGGGTACGGGAGCTACTCCGATGTGAGGACAAGAGAGGTCCCGGATATCGTGTGGCTCATCATGACTGTTTCGGGTATCTTTTTTGCAAGCGTAGAGCTCTTCATGGGCTCTTTGACTCCTTTTCAGGTCTTTAAATCACTACTTGTGGGCGGTATCTTTGCTTTTCTCCTCTACATGCTCAATTTCGGTGGTGCAGATGTAAAAGCGGTTATTTCAATCTCTTTTCTCTTCCCGAACTTCCCCTTCCTCTCTGCATTTCACCTCAGCCTACCCGTGATGGGCGTCCCGCCGCTCGATATCTTTGTGCTCAGCATGCTTACAAATAGTTTGCTTATCGCTCTCTTAGCCCCTCTTTCGCTTTTCTTCTACAACCTGGGCAAGCGAGATTTATCACCATTTATGTTCCTTGGGTACAAAGTTGAAATTCCCGCATTGAGGAGAAAAAAGAACTTCAAATTGATGCATGAAATAGAAAGGGAAGGGTCTGAAATAACGAAGCGGTATATATGGGGGGGCATAGAACCAACAGAAAAGGTATTAAGTCTTCTTGGAGATTTGGAGCGAGATAAAAAAATTAGAGCGGTTTGGGTTACACCAGAGCTCCCGTTTATCCTGTATCTCACTGCGGGATTCTTCACTGCCGCGTTCTATGGCGATTTCATTTCAAGCCTTCTCGTTAGAGTATGAGTAAGGTAAAAAACCACGGGATTTCACGAGATCAACACTAAAACTTTTTAGAAAAAAGTTTTATC
>JACUTR010000118.1 GCA_014859735.1 Candidatus Methanophagales archaeon
GTAATGGAAACACTCAATATATAAATCTTGCGGCAAGATCTCTGTGGACACTACAGTTAGACTATATTTATCTATGTATAAGTTCTTAATATCAGTGAGGGAGTATCTATCGGTCGAAATACCTCCCCGCCTTCATTATAAACCCGAATCCCGTCCTTTCCCGCAATGACAAAGTCGTAATTGTACAGATACATGACATTCTTCGTCCATTCTAAGAATGAAGGGATGTCAGAAGCAAAGAAGGTGCCATGCTCCGCTATGCCAACCACGAGAGGCGAATCCTTTCGGACCCCTATTATCTTATCCTCCCCTTCCTTAATCGCAAGAATCGCATAACTGCCCTTTAACCTCTTGAAAGCTCTCATGCATGCATCTTCAAATCCATACGCGATATTTTCCTCGATTAAATGGGCTATTACCTCCGAATCCGTTTCGCTCCTGAATTCATGTCCCTTTTCGATGAGTTCTTCTTTTAATTCCTTGTAATTCTCTATTATCCCGTTATGAACGATTGCTATCTTCCCTGTGGAATCGGTATGTGGATGTGCATTTCTGTCTGTAACCGCCCCATGGGTCGCCCACCTCGTATGCGCTATCCCCATGTCACCATCAAGACTTTCAAAATTCAATTTCTTCTCTATCTCTTCTACCTTACCAATGCCCTTTCTCACCTCGATGCAACTTTGGGCATGGCACGTGGCGATCCCTGCGGAGCCGTAACCTCTGTATTCAAGGTTCTTTAAGCCTTTCAGCAAGAGCGGGGATGCCGTTCTATATCCCACGTAACCTACTATCCCACACATCCTTCCCTTATTTACTCCTCTCTAAAAAGGCAGAGCCCGTGAGTCTCTTTTCGTGATTGCAGCTACATTCTCATCCAAGTAATCAGGTTTATCCTTCATATGAATAAACCTTTTCATAATCTATAAAATCTTAACTCCTGGATTCACACGATCGCCTCGATCACCCTCGCATAAGCGGGTCGTGTAATAAAAATACCTATCAGCAGTCCAACGATGGTGACAATCGCAAAACCCCTCAAGGTGCCGAGTGCTACCATGAAGGCAAGATAAAGCATCGCCACGATGGTAGTCGTCGCGGAAATGAATATTATACCAAATGCAAATGATATCCGCTTACGATACATGCTCGTGGAAGAACGACCACCCGAAAGCACTTCGTCGGTTATTATCACCAATTGGTCCACTCCGGTACCAATCACCAGTATTATCCCTGCAATGCTCGCCAAATCCAACCGCCACCCCCCTGGAACCACTACTGAAAACCCCAATATCAGGATTAGCTCGCTCAGAAGCGTGAAAAACATTGGTAATACGATCTTCTTCTCCCGATATCGCAGGAAAACAACGAGCGTGACGGAAAGGAGGGCAATTAATCCAGCAACTAATGCCCCTTCCTTGAACTTCGCTCCTAAGTAGGCAGGAACTTCCCCCGAACCTATTATCTCCACATTTACGGGTAACACGCCCGCTTTTAAGTGGATAATGAGTTCTTTAGCTTGTTCAAATCCCTCGGTTCCTAACCCCGTCTCAGCACGCAATCCAGGAACTGGTTTCTGTTTTAATTCTTGCGCAAGATCTGAAGACAATGGCGCACTGTATACCACCACATCGTCAAGCAGCATTGCAAGTTCGTGGTCCCTCAGATACGACTCCGTTGGATTGGCTGTTAGACCATATTTCATTGCCGCATCTCGTAATGCAACTGCCCCTTTCTCGGTTAACGTAAAAGAAGCACCCCATGGCGCATTTTCCTTTTCTCTCACGGGCACTGCCCCTACACTTCTGCTTTCTATGCCCTCGCTGCCATAAACGACATGTGCCGTGATATCTCTAATCTCTTCTAATCGTTGCCCCTTTTCTATATCCTCCCCTCTGCCTTCTGTTTGGATTCTTATCTCAAACTTCCCGGGCTTGCCCACAATGCTCTTTGCCGTCCCGATATCCACACCCGCAAGGTCTATAAGAATGAAATTTTTTCCAACCGTTCTTGGTTTAACGTCTGCTAATCCCAACAAGTTTAGCTTTATCTCTATTATTTGGCGCGTTTCATCTCGCGTCTCTCGAGTTATACCTTCTTCAAAGAAATCTTCTCCAGCCGGGTTTTTCGCTATGGTGGCGTTAATCCCCCTCAATACTTCTGATAGATTATCTCTTGAGATGCTCTTCCTTATCTCATATATCACCCCTTCCTCAGTCTCGTAAGGAGTCACCTCAGTATCCAGCTCCTTTTTAAGGAACGTAGCAACTTCACTCTCATTAACCGGTGCGTTTATACCCACTAAGGTGCCCTCCAATTTCAACTGCAGCCACGACCCACCCACTAAATCGAGGCCGTATTTTAGATTGCCATTTATTCCCGCATCGGCAGGGGGTGGAGGATAACCATAAATGGCTACCAGGGCTGCTAAAACGAGGAAGATCATTGTTATTACCCTTATGTCCCTCAGCAACCCTTTTTCCTTCATCTCGTTCGCCCTTCTATTCTACAACCATCCCCCCCCTGTATGAATATGCAGAAGGGATTATTCCATATAAATTCTATACCGAGCAGATCCTGCACTCGCCTGTGTATTCCGAATCGGCGCGTATATACTCCTCAAGCATGAGCTTTGGAATATCCAATGAGAGAACCTGCTCTTTACTCCCATACCGATAAACAGTAATGCCTTTGCACTTGAGCTTATACGCTAATAAAAACACGTTCTTTACATCGCTCCACGTAGCATCAGGCGGAAGATTAACGGTCTTTGATACGCTATTGTCCGTGTATTTCTGAAATGCCGCTTGCATTCGTACATGCCATTCCGGCGGGATATCAAGTGCGGTAACAAATATCCGTTTAATATCCGCTGGAATACCATCAATATCCTGTATCGAGCCGCGCTTTGCCATCTCTATCATCAAATCTTTAGTATAAAATCCCCTTTCCTTCGCGATCGCTTCGAAGAGCTTATTTATCTCCAGCATGCCGCCCAGCACATTGCGTACAAATGCAACGGCGAAGAACGGCTCAATCCCACTCGAGCACCCTGCAATTATACTTATCGTTCCGGTTGGCGCGATGGTGGTCACCGTAGCATTTCGCATCGCCCCGTAGGTGGACAACACACTCCGCTCGAAGTTTGGAAAAGGCCCTTTTTCTAGCCCGAGCTCTCGTGAACACTCCCGCGCTTCATCGGTAACGAATTTCATCAGCTTTTCACCCATCAAAAGTGCATCCGGTGAATCATACGCTATCCCGAGCTTGATTAACAGTTCTGCGAATCCCATTATGCCCAGCCCGATCTTCCTGTTCGCCCTCGTTA
>JACUTR010000024.1 GCA_014859735.1 Candidatus Methanophagales archaeon
TCCCGCATCGATTGCCACAAAATTTTTATACGCTGTGGGGCTCTGCCCCACGACCCCGCAAGCCCTGTAAGGGCTTAGCTTAATGGTATTTACTCTGCTTACCAGGATTGAAGCAGAGCCAACGATCGACCTGCCCGGCTCCAGGATCAACTTCAGCGTTATGCCCAGCGAGTTCATCTTTGCTTCAAAGGTGGGTAGTATCGCCCCGGCAAGGTCTTTTGGGGTTGGAGCTCTCGCCTTCTCTTTCTGGTAGGATATGCCAAGCCCTCCACCAAAATCCACAAACTCGAGTTCTATACCTCGTTCATGTAATCCTTCGACGAGGTTCATCATCTTTTCGGTCGCTTCGCTAAAGACGCTGACGTCAAGTATCTGAGAACCGATATGGCAATGTATACCTTTGAGAGAGATGTTCGGCAGCCTTTTCGCTACCTCACACGCTGATATCATCTCATAATAAGGAATACCGAATTTTGATTCCCGCAGGCCAGTGGCGATCTTTGGATTTACCTGTGGCGATACGTCTGGGTTCACCCTTATCGCGATTTCCGCTTCTTTGCCCATTTCCCTTGCTACTGCGGATAAGGTTTCCAATTCGTCCAGCGAATCTACAGATACCTTTACCTGCGATTCGACCGCTATTCTGAGCTCCTCTTCACTCTTTGAATTCCCGTTGAACAAGACCTTATCCATAGGTATGCCCGCTAACTTCACTAGGTGGAGTTCGCCGCCGGAGAACACATCAGCACCCGCACCTTCACGTGCTAATATTCGTAAGATCGCAAGATTACCATTCGCTTTGACCGCAAAATAGATATCAGTGTCCACCGTTTCAAACGCAGTTTTATAGTTCCTGAAATTGGTTCTTATTTTAGTCTCATCGGTGATGTACAGCGGTGTTCCGTACCGCTCCGCCAGGTCTACCACGTCAACACCACCGAAGACCAAATGGGCGTTTTGTTCTTCTCCTACCTGTGACATGCGTTCTCTCCCGTTAGTTAGTTACATTCTTATATAATAGTCTTCTTCTGTAAATAGTTTCTCGTTAATCAGGAGTAAAAAGGGAAATGAGCGAAAGAATGGATGATGAGATCGAGATAAGCGTCAAATTGTGGTGGGGACAGGAGATACGAAAGGTAACCGTAAAGAAGGGCGATACCTGCGTTGTCATACGGCTTAAGAACATGGGGTATGTTTCTATGAGCGATGAACGAACCCAGAATATCTTTGCTGGCATAATCAAAGGCTTATTCGGCATTAAAGGTGAAATGTCCGCAGTGCATCTCACGGTTAGACGGGACGGATCGGAAAAAAGCCTGAGTATAAAGAGGATGGACGACTTGGAAGCGCTGGTTAGAAGGACGTTTATTGAAGAATGACAGGCTCAACGTTACGTTCGTGCTTCTTTACTCACTAAACAGAGAACGCCACCACTAAGCATGATAACAGGTGAGAACCAATGAAATGAAAAGAATTGCGGTAATTGTATCGGTCTCAGAATCAGAAGCCTCACAGGTGGTTTTAAAGTCAGCACAAAAAATTAGGGCCTTAGACTATGAGAACCTTAGTGCAAGAATAGTGTATGTCATTGATGTTACCACAGAAAAGGATGAACGAAGTACCTTACTTAAAAAGGAGGGGATAGAAGTCTTCTCACGGCAGAGGAGAGGGAAGAAGGCCGGAGCACTCAATGATGCGCTGAGACTGAGATATCTTGCAGATTTCAAGCCCGATTATGTGGCACTCTTCGATGTTGATTCCAGGCCAGAGCGAAATTTTATTAAAGCGTGTGTACATGCGCTTGAAAATGACCCAACGGCATACATAGCATCCTCTCCCCGGTATATCTCAAATCCGGTGAATCTTGTTTCGAGAACCATCCAGGCGGAATACCACGTGCTGAACTTCTTGCTCAAAGAATCCGCGTTCAAACAATTTAATGGCTTGATTGGTCTCCTTAGGGCTGATCTTCTTTACCAGTATAAACTCAATGAAGATGCGATCACTGAAGATGCCGATTATGCGACGAGAATACATGCAAAAGGCTATAAAGCGACTCTTGTTACCACCACAGCACTGTATGAGCAATCTCCGACCAGCTGGAAGGATTTGCTCAACCAGAGAAAGAGATGGTATTACGGTGGCTTGCAGCTCTGGCGATACTGGGATGAGGTTAAGAGCAGTAAGAACAAAAAATTTATTCTTTCATGGGCTCTGGCGCTCACCATGACCTACGGTATACTACTCCTTCTTCCGCTTGTTATAGCTGCTCCTTTCATACTCCTCTATTACTCAAGCAACGCATCGCCAAAGACATCGCTCGCAGTTTCCGCAGGATTTGTTGTATACCTGCTCATTCTTCAGTATGCTGCACTCATCGCTCTGTTCAATTTTATAAGCGGGCGAGGCATTGAGTGGCAAGCAATGAAAAGAGTCGCGGACTGAAGAAATTCGCGGGAATAGTGATAAGCAGTGCATCAATACTCGTCATCTTCACGCTCACTGCAGGTTCTGATGATAACGTTCAGTATTTCCTAAATCTGAACGCGATGGTGATGACGTGTTCAATAGTTTAAAATGACATTCAGAAAAGCGATATTTAGCTTATTTGGAGTGTTTCGTGGAGGGGGTTAATATCTAAGTAGTTTCTATTTTTGGGATGAAGCAAGCGGCTACACCTAAAACAAGGATAGGAATAGGATAAAGTGGGGAGGGGGTATAAACATTATGGTATAAAATCGCGAGGAGGATAAAAAATATGTTTTGCCCAAAATGCGGAGCGGAATTGAAAGAGGGTGATAAGTTTTGTAGTTCTTGTGGAGCTATCGTAGAATACACCAAAGAGGCAGATTCCAGCCAATCAGGTATGGAAAAAGCAGGTGCTGGAGCAAGGCTTATTTCATATATTGTAGATTCAATTTTACAGATGGTTAGGCATGCAAATATCAGCTTTGGTATTTTGTTTGGGTTTCCTTTGGATCTTGATAGATAAAGACAAGCAGGGATGGCATGATAAAATAGCTGATACGTATGTTGTAAAGTTGAGTCGTGTTTCATTATAGAGGAACTCGTATGTAGTAAAAGGAAAGGGAAACTATACGTACGAAGGGTTTATATAGAGCCATGAAATATATTAAAAATAAAAGAAATGAGAACTGCGTGGCTTAAGATACGGATGGGGCTCAGTGTCGTGCTCCTGTTTGCGGTAATCTATGCGTTATTAGCTGTCATTGCCACTTTCGTGGGGGCGGGCACGCCGATAATTTATGCTGTAATCGCCTTTGTAGTGGTGGCTGTCCAGTTCTTTATAGGTCCGAAGATAGTAGAGCGGACAATGCGCATTCGCTATGTCTCGGAAGGTGAGCAGCCGGAATTGCATCGGATGGTGAGTGAATTAGCGATGAAGGCGGGTATTCCCAAGCCACGAGTCGGGATCTCCGAGATATCAATACCGAACGCATTCGCTTTTGGCACCTCGAAGAGGACCGCACGGGTTTGTGTTACCAGAAGATTGATGGAGATGCTGCGAAGGGACGAGCTCGAAGCGGTTCTGGGGCATGAACTCTCGCATATAAAACATCGCGATATGGCGGTTATAACCGCGTTGAGTGTGATTCCGATGATCTGTTACTTCATTTATATCAGCTTCTTCTGGTCCGGCATCTTTGGCGGTGGAGGTCGAAATAGAGAAGGTGCTTTGCCTATGATGGCGATTGCGCTTATTGCCTTTGTGGTCTACTTCATAAGCAACCTTATCGTGCTTTATGTATCCCGTATAAGGGAATATTATGCGGACGCAGGCAGCGCGGAACTCACAAGGAAGCCTCATGCACTCGCGTCTGCGTTATACCGAATGATTCATGGTAGTGCACGTGTGCAGCCTGATACGATAAAGAAGGAGATGGGGAGCATGCGGGCTTTCTTCGCCGCCGATCCGATAACCGCACGAGGAGATTTAAAGGATTTGAGCGCTGCTGACCTGGATAAAAACGGAAGTATAGACGCATACGAGTTGAAACTGTTTGCAGAGCGCGCAAAGGCGAGCCGTGCTGACAGACTGATGGAGCTCTTTTCCACCCATCCCAATGCCGTCAGTCGGGTCAAGCGGCTCGGGGAGTACCTCTAAAGCCCCTGACCTTTTGCTGTGAGTATTTCCGGATCTATGTGGAGTTCGGACCCCTTTGAGCACAGGGAGATAGAGATCATCACGCGATTTTATTCTTCCGCGATTCTTAACGTCGGCCGGGATTTCAATGAGATTCTTACGGTGCTGAGGCTTTCGGGCTTGAGCTCAGCGGCTGTGGGCTGTACCAGCTTTATTCCTTCTCTCAGGTCAAGCCCACTCTTCATTTCTACTTCGAATTTATCCACAAAATATCCCATCTCACCTGGTTTTTCAGGCTCCTTCACGTCGCGCTGGATGGACTTCAGGGTTTTCTTGAATGCGCTTGCTAAATCCTCGACTTTTACTTCGATAGTTGCTCGTTCTAATCCCTCAATACGTTTGGTCAATTCTTGCTTCTCGTTTATAAGTCGCTCAATATTCTCTTTGCTCGCTTTGAGCTGGAGACTGAGTTCTGCTTTGTCCTTTTCGAGTGCCTTGATCGTACTCACGAAGGTTGTACGTTCTGCTTTAAGCTTATCCAGCTCTTTTTGGAGAACTGGGAGTTCAGCCGCTTGAAGTTTTTTGTCCTCCGCTTTTCTCAAGTTGTAACTCATTTATATTACTCAATTGGTTTTGCTGCAGTTATAGCAATAGGAGGAGGAGTTGATACGACTTTGAGCTTGAGATTGCTGGTTCCTTCCGCTTCAAAGGTGAAATGGGTCTTATATTTAGCATTAAAAGGGGCCCAAAGGGCCCTGTATTTCTCTTTTTCCGTTACCTCTTTTCGTTCCTCGTAGTGCATGACCATCTTCAGTTCCACATTTATTTCTGGCATGTGATACCAGGTTGGAATGTAGCCGACTTTTGCAAGTTCCGGATATTTATCCTTCAGGCTCTTCTGAGTTTCGAGTGCCGCTTCATCAAGTCTCCGTTGTGCCTCAGCTACGCTCACCGCGATTTTCCTCACGATCGCTTCCAGAGGGGCAATGAGTATCTCCTCAAAATTTACTTCCTCGGGCATTTAACCTCTAGGTTTGCAGTCTATGGCGTTGGCGTTGGCGTCTCGGGCGCTGGAGGTATTTTTTCAGTGAAGGCTGCGCTCTTCGCCTTAATCAAAGCTTCTAAGTACTTTTCCAAGCCTGCTGGCGGCGGTACAGGAACTAATTTGGTTCTGAGAAGACTTGAGCCCTCCACTTTGTAGTCGTATTTTCGGGAATACGAGGCATTCACCGAAGCCGAGAATGGTCCCCATCCTGCCTTTGCTTTTACGCCCAATTTGAATTCGGTCGAAGTTGCCATAGTGATTGCCATTTTTACCTCGATTATTGATTCCTGGAACTGGTAGAAGGACGGATAAAAGCCGAGTGCGATTAACGGAAATTCTTCTATGCCAGCTTCCTCGGGCCCCCCTATTTTCGGAAGTTCTATCTTTTCCTCTGCCAGAAATTTCGCGATTTCGACTGCGTTCCTATCCAGTTTGCTCTGCCCTTCAGCGATTGCCATGCTCATTTGCAGGATCATATCGCCAAAAGGCACATTTAACAGCTCTTGGCCTACATTTACCATTTTTATCACCACTTATAAAATTTACCTTGCGGGTATTTAAATTTTTCGCAAAACATTCTCCCCATATTGATGGCTAAGGGAGAAAGTAACTCATCCGTTTTTAAGGGCTGTAATGTTTTTGACCTCCACCAGTTTCCTGACGAGGCTCCGCTCTTCCTTGACGATTGATTCGAGCGGTTCTTCCGGTGAATGGCCAAGTGCAGCCATAATATTGTTTGAACGATTTTTATCCTTGATCAGGCGAACAAATTGTTCTCTTTACCCCATACGTAACGTAAATTAAGCTAAGCGATTCTATACTTCGTCCCACTCTTTTTGATGAATCCCTCATCGTGCAACTGAATGAGCGTGCTTTTTACTCTTTCAGGATCCATCTTGAGCGTTTGTATTAGTGCACGTTCAGACAGATCCGGTCCACGAGTAAGCGCTTGAAGAATCATCCCCCGAAGTTCTCTGTTGGAACCTTTGAAGGGCGTTTGTTTGTGATAATGAGCGCTTTTTCTGTTAGGGTTATGATACCATTTCTTCAGCATAGCTCCATAATCCATGAGCGCATAATACCATGTTCGAGGCTGTGAGGTATCAAGCGTTTGTTCTACCAGGGGGAGGATTTCGCTATCTTTGATCCCGCTCTGGTTTTGGAAAAAGTAATGGATAAAAACCGTTCGTATGTTCGTTTCGATAAATATCGTGGGTTGATTAAACGCAAAGGTAGCAAGTGCGGACGCCGTGTATCTGCCAATCCCCGGAAGAGTCATTAACACATCCGGACGCGAGGGAAGCGTGCCAGTATAGGTTCTCACCACGAGCTCAGCACTCTTCTTCAGTGCGATTGCTCTTCGATTATAGCCCAATCCCTGCCATACCTTCAGTAGCTCTTGAAGCGGTGCCTGAGCAAGCGATGGAAAATCAGGAAACGCCTTGATGAATTCATCGTATTTCTCGGTAACTCGCTCTACCTGTGTCTGTTGAAGCATAATCTCCGAGACAAGGATGTGATACGGATTGTTTGTCTCTCGCCAGGGAAGCCTGCGAGCATGCTCGTGATAATACGCGTAAATGATCTTTTGGAATGCGTGAATAGCATCCTCGGTGAGCATCCCTTTACCCATCGAAAGCCCAAATTCCGAGACCAAGGTGGTTTCCGCTTCCGCGAGCTCTTCAATCTTCATCGTTCATCCTGCAAGGTTACAATAGTGATGCACTAACTAATAAGAAGGAGAGAAGAAGCTAATTTTTAGGTGGCTTTGGATTCAAATCAAAATCAAAATCAAAATAAAAGGAGAGGATAGGCGATCGCCACCTCCCCCACTCGTTCGCTTTACCTCTCCTCGTTACTATTTTACGCCTGATTGTATCTTACCAGACCGGAGCGTCCTTCTCCTTTCCCTTCTTCTTCTCAAGCTCTGAAACCCGAGCAAAGTGCGAAGGTCGTTTCGATGGTGGTTCCATCTCCATCGGCTCACCGCAGCAGATTAAATCACAGACATCAACGCAATCACAGACCTCATCGACGGTTACTACCAGTCCGCAGACACCACACGTGTATCGACTCCCCTTTTCGGTTTTTGTCTCTTCCACCTTTCTTCACCTCGTTTAAGATCACTCCACGCTATCTATACACTACTATCTCTCATATAAGACGGAGGAGGCATATATTCATTCACCTCGTGCAAGAGCGAAGTGCGCATGCATCTTTGATAGAAGTGAAGAGCGGTTTTCGGGCGGCTGGTTATCGTACAACCTTATCCCTTGCGCTTTATCAGATATATCGCAGCCACCAGACTACTTAGAGCGAATAAAACGTCGAACCCGGGTGGTGGAGCCGGGGTAGCAGATGGTGGTGGTGGAGCTGTTGGTAGAGGACTTGGTGTTGCGGTTGGTGAAGGGGTAGAAACAGGAGAAGGTGAAGGCGCAGCAATTGTTATTCGCTCCGTCTTACTTCCAAAAAGACTACAATACGCGGTAGCCTCAAGAAGATCACCATCACCCGCGGTAACCGCATAGGTATACGTAAAGGTTGCTGGTGTAGGCTGGCTGGTATACTCTTCCGTGAGGTACATATCCTACATATCCGCATTTTTCCTGATCTCTATCCTCTTCACATAGTGGTCCGGGGTCGATACTAAGTGGGTGACCGTAGCCGACAAGGTCTGCTCGGCAACGGTATATTCCAGTTTCACCTCGGCTGGGAAATGGGCAAGGATAGGAGCAGGCAGGACGGCGAGGGTGAGCAGGAGAAAGATCAAAGCCGCTGATGCTCTGCTGGTAATGCCACTTGAATGCCTGTAGCCCGAATCTATACTACCAGTATGATCCGACATTTTCTCATTACCTCTTATATCCAGTAAATATTTAAAATTGATATTGATCGTGGAGAAGTATAAGTTGTTAGTTCGGTGCGAACGTAACGGGTTTGGAAAAATAACGCACCAGGAAATGGAGAGGTTATGATACTCTTCCCATCGCTTTCAACACGTCCACCGCCTTCAATGCACTCTGCTCTTTATCCTTTATCTCCAGCATAATATCGAATTCAAAAGCTTTTGTTTCTGCTATAAAATGTTTAAAGTGTTCCACATCAATCGATTCGGCGTGTTTCCCTTTTCGTTCGCCAGGTTGCTGGGAACTGTAATCAACCAGAGGTACGCCATCTTGTTCAGTCCAGGAGTTGGTAAATAAGTCAAACGCTTCCCGTACCGTTTCTCCTGAATTATTCAGTTCATGATGGTACAGATCAAACAACACGGGCATTCCTGTTTCGGCATGTATCTGAAGGCAGTCCTTCAGGCTGTAAAGCTTGTCATCGTTCTCGATCACCAACCGCTTTTGAATTCGTTCATCCAGCTCATTGAACCGGTTTATAAACCGTTCTATGCTTTTTACTTTGTCTCCGTACATCCCGCCGACGTGTATCTGTATTTTGGCAGAGGTATCGAGTTTCATTAGATCTAAGACCTGGGCGTGATACCGCAGCTCTTTGACGCTGCGTTCAACAACCTCGTTATCCACCGAATTGATAAGTGTGAACTGGTCGGGGTGCATGGATATCCGTATGTCATGCGTCGCAATAAGCTCCCCGAGTGCTTGAAACCTCCGCTTAAAAGAGCCCTGCCAGTCAAACTGGTTGATGGGGTGCGAGGCAAACGGAATAAGATCTGAGGTGATTCGAAAAAAGAGAAGCGAATGGTTGACATTAAACGACAACATCTCACTGAGGCAGTTTACGTTGTTCTCAACCGTTGCGACCAAACGCGCTTTGGAATACGACTTTAACCGAAAGGTCCGATCGCCTTTACAGCCACTGCTCCAATTGATGCAGGGATAGCCGATTCTCATATTTAGTCATCGCAATAGTCTTCAATCCGGTAACACCGACCCTGTCCAGGTTCTCCATTACATCTGGCCTGGAATCTCGCATTTACCTGACCTTCAACATTTTATGTAGTTGTGGAATAATTCTGACGTTCTTTCCAATACCTTTTAACATTTCTTCGTAGTCCAATTTATCCATGGAACTAAATTCCGGCTGCAAAATCCAGTTCTCATATCTCTCAGTATAGATGCCCTTAAAAAATTCCAAATCCTGGTTATCCTGTATTACTACCTTCAATTGGCTCTTTCCTGGATTCTTGAACAGATAATCAATAACCTTCTTATCATAGATGGGATTCCCGCTGGAAGGTGGCTTTATATCTACCGAAATAAAGTTGCACGCGTCAAAGATTTCTCTGTCGAATATCGTACCATTGGTCTCCAAAAGGACGTTAAATTCTTCTTCACGCAGTTCCTTAATTAAGCCAAGAAGATTCTCCTCCAGCATTGGCTCTCCTCCGGTCAGTGATACCCATTTCCATTTCTTGCTCAATCTGGATAAAATTTCATTCAACTCTAAAATTTCTCCATTCTCAAAATCTGTATCACACCACCTGCACTGCAAATTACATTCAGTAAATCTGATGAAGTTCATAGGCACGCCTACAAAAAGGCCTTCTCCCTGTATTGAATCGAAAATTTCATGTATCTTAAAGTTCATGTATCATACACCAGAGGATCGTTATATCCCGCTTCTTCGAACCCTTTGAGTCTTAAAATGCAGGAATCACACGTACCACAGGCCTTTTCTCCTCCCTTGTAGCAGCTCCAGGTAAGCTCAAACGGAACTCCCAATTCGTGACCTTTTTTAATTATCTCGGCCTTGCTCATCGCTATCAATGGATATTTTATCGTAACTGGACTCCCCTCCACCGCTCTCCTGGTTGCCAGGTTTGCCATCGCCTGGAATTTCCCCAAATACTCGGGTCTGCAATCGGGATACCCCGGGTAATCCACATAGTTTGCGCCTATGAATATAAAATTGGCGTTTGTTACTTCTGCATAGGCCAAACCGTAACTCAAGAATATGGTATTTCTTGCCGGTACATAGGTCACAGGAATTCCTCCTGACTTGATTCTCTCCACTGTCTTTCCTTCTGGAACCTCAATCGGGGAAGTCAATGCAGATCCTCCGATCTTTCCCAAATCCAGGTCTAGAATCATGTGTTCTTCAACGCCAAAAAATCGTGCCAATTTCGCAGCACTTGCTAATTCTCTTATATGTCTCTGATGATATCTAAAGGTTAAGGCATAAATCTCGTATCCCTCAGCTTTTGCAATTCCGGTAGCTACCGAAGAATCGATTCCGCCGGAAAGAAGACACACCGCTCTTATTTCTCCCGCTCCACCCATTTGCCTTCACCCTCATAGAGCCTTATTGTTTTTAAAGTGTGTAAGGGCTTAATTTTATCTTCCAGGTGTTCAAAAATCCAAGATGCGATATTTTCAGCAGTAGGATTTTCAAACAGGTCATTCAGATTTTTGTGATCTAATTTTTCCAAAACGTTTTCCTTTACAATCTCCTCTAACTTGTTAAAATCAAGGACCATCCCTTCTTCATTCGTTTCCCCCTCCACCACAATATCTAAGGTATAGGTATGTCCATGGAGTTCTTCACACTTTCCCTTATACTCCGGTAAATAGTGTGCTGCATCGAAATGAAATCTTCTACCAACTTTCATTTTTCCACACAGACCTCCGGCATTTTTTACTCCTCCAATGCCACCTGAAGAATACTATAAGAATAGTGGAAGGATATTATAAAGTTAGTATCTATCCGGTGAAATTGTTAATTTGACTCTGGCGCAATTTTCTTACCAATTTCTAAAGAGTAATCCTTAGCCTTAGAATTAATTCCCCCTTCCGCTACGGCGTGAGATGGGTAAAAGGAAATCTCGCGAGAACAGACGAAGGGTAAAGGCTTGTTCTATTTGCGATAGTGATCATCTCAGGGCACAACGGTTGGCACCTCATCTCAAAATCTCCTCATACACGCCCATCGTCATCCTCGCGATGTTATCCCATGAGAAACCCTCTGCAGTTCTTCTCCCAGTCATGCCCATCCACTTAGCCTTTTCTAAATCGCTCAATAGACTCTTTATCCCCCAGGCAATTGAATTGGGATTGTCATACACCTTCAGCCCGTTGACATCGTGCCAGACGTAATCGAACCCGTTATGCGTTACCACGATTGGCTTACCCGCAGCCCACGCCTCCAACGCCACGATTCCAAACGGCTCGTTCCTTGAGGGTATGCAGACCATATCGCACGCCCTGTAGAAATTGACGAGGTCGCCGTCCTGGACATACCCGAGGAATCTGCATGCATGCGGGACGCCGAGCTGCCGGGCTCTATGTTCCAGACCGCTTCGCATGTACCCGTCACCGATAAAAAAGAATTTTGCATCGGGGAATTCGGCCAAAATCGAAGGAACTGCCTCTAAGAGCAGATCCGCTCCTTTCTGGACGACCATCCGCCCGACAAATAAACAGACGGGATCCCAGACCCCAACGTTATGCCATCTCTTCACGCTCCACGGGTCGATAAACCCGTTAAACTTCTGGAGCGAAATGCCATTCGGTATCAGTGCCAGTTTCCAGTCCTCGAAGTGGTAGATCCACTTCACCTCCTTCTTTATCGTTTCTGACGTGGTTATTACTTTATCAGCGACGAATCCGCCATACCATTCCACGTTTCTTATGGCCCTCGATTGCCCTTCGTAAAAGGTGTTCCCACACCGTCCATATTCGGTTGAGTGGAGCGTGAACACCGTTCTCTTATGCCGGGCATTCCGTATCTCGGCGAGTGCATTTGCCGTCATCCAGTCATGCCCGTGAATGATATCAAACGTGCCTGCTACGTTCTCAGTCTGGAAGAAGTGGTACGCGAAGGAGCCGCACATGCTGTTCATCTCAGCGATGAAATTGGGATTCAAGTCGAAGGGGCAGCGGTGGTACTGCACCCCGTCTATCACCTCGTAATGAATCTGCCCCTGCCCCATCCTCGTGAAGAGATGCACCTCATTTCCCGCTCTTTGAAGCGCTGCGGCAAGCTCAGTGACGTGCGGTGCTACACCTCCGACCGCGATTGAATGCAGGGATTCCCAACTGAACAATGCGATTCTCATTTTCTGAGCGATTGCGGGCAAATTGTCTTTCTGTTAAGATCTGATTCTTTACCTCAAATCATCTCCTTATACAAAGTTAATGTAAAAATTTTGGGCAGATAAACCTTTTGGGTAGCTTTCCACTGCACTCGTGCGTATGGTATGGTAAAATTGGCCCTTAGAGAATGGTCAAGACTGCTTCAATTGTATCAAAGATAAAATCGGGATTCTCCTTTTCTAATTCCTCCTTTGTGTACAATCCAGTCGTTAAGCCAATTGCTTTTACCCCTGCCCTTCTTCCCTGGATTATATCCGGTGGGGTATCGCCACAATAGAAGGTTTGAGCAGGTGTGGAATCGAGTAATTTTATCGCTTTCAATAAAGGTTCAGGATCAGGTCTTGTTCTTTCGGTATCCTCAAAGGTGAGCAGCACATCACACGGGAAATGAAAATCCCTCATTGTTTCTTCTGCTGACACTTTATCCTTTGTGGTCACAATCCCTATTTTTAGTCCCTTCTCCCTCAATAATTCAAGTGTCATTTTCGCTTTCGGAAGCTCTTTTATCATAGTTTTAAATTTACTCCTCATTAAATGGATGAAGACTGAATCGAAATCTTCTAATTCTTTATCGGGGTATAATACCGTAAAAGAGAGAGCGCTGGGCAAGTGGATTATTCCCTTTACCTCGTTATCTCCCGGGATTCTCAAGCCAGTTATTCTTGCTGCTTCCTTAATCGATTGCACAATCGCTTGTGACGATTCAATGAGCGTGCCATCCATGTCAAAGAGTCCCGTTTTGTATCTCATTCCTCTTTCCGCCTCCTCGTTATTTGATCAGAGTCAACCTTTATATAAAGTATTCCAAATATATTTGAAATAATGATCACCTCAATTCTGGATGCGGGCGTGGATACGCTGCTGGAATACCTCTCACTCCACGTTCTGACCTGTTTAGTGCCTGCCTTCTTCATAGCCGGTGCAATTGCTGCGCTCTTATCAAAGCAGGCGATCCTCAAATACTTTGGCGCGGAAGCGAAGAAGTGGCTCTCGTACAGCGTTGCGTCCTGCTCCGGTACGATTCTCGCGGTCTGCAGTTGCACGGTACTTCCGATGTTCGCAGGCATCTACAAGAGAGGTGCGGGTATAGGCCCCGCCACTGCGTTCTTATTCTCGGGGCCCGCGATCAACCTCTTAGCGATTGTGCTAACCGCACGGGTGCTCGGGCTGGATATCGGAATTGCGAGGGCTCTAAGTGCGGTTGTAATGGCCGTGGTGATCGGCTTGAGCATGACGGCGATATTTGAGCGCGCGGTGAAGCAGGAGGTGAAGCAGAAAGTCCCTGCGGTTGCTGTGCTCGATAACCCGGGGATGGAAAGACCCTGGTATATCACGCTGCTGTTTTTTATCCTCTTAGTGGCGATCCTCCTCGTGGGAGCGTCAGGGTTAATTGGATGGGTCACGAAACTCACCGTCCTCTATTTCTTGACGATAGGGGTTGCACTTATCGTGATTTTCTACTATTCGAGAGATGAAGTGAAAGAATGGGGGAGGGAGACCTGGTGGCTCGCTAGGATGATATTCCCTATTCTATTGGTAGGGGTATTCGTCATAGGGTTACTAGGAGGGGTTGCTGCGCTTTATGCCCCCTCTCATGACCCGCAGATCGCAGTTGGAGAGCTAATGAAACCATATTTTGGAACTAATTCCTTTTTCTCGTGCTTTTTATCTTCCGTAATCGGTGCGATACTGTATATGCCCACGTTATTGGAAGTTCCGATAGTAGGCAATCTCTTCGGGTTCACCACCGGCCAGATGGCTGCGGGACCCGCACTCTCACTTTTGCTCGCCGGACCATCGCTCAGCCTTCCGTGTATGGTCGTGATCTGGAGAACAATCGGCGGGAAGCGGGCTTCCGTCTACATCGCTTTGGTTGTATTCATCTCAACGTTCGTCGGGATGATTTACGGAGGTGTAGTGGGGTAGGATGATCGTGGAAGCTGGAAGAATAAAGGAACTAAAGCAGGAGGTTTAGTGCGAAGATGAAAATAGAAGTGCTGGGAATGGGCTGTCCGAAGTGCAGGGCGACAAAAAAGGTGATAGAGGGAGTAATTAAGGATTTGCGGGTGGATGCAGAGCTTGTTGAGGTCTCGGATCTCGATGAGATTGTGGACCGAGGCGTTATGGCAACACCTGCGGTCTTCGTGGATGGCGAGCTCAAATGCAATGGCTGGATTCCCACGAGAAAGGAAGTAGCGGGGTGGTTTTTGGGGAACGGAGTAGAGAGTAATATACAAGAGCCCTGCTCATGCCTCTACTACGCTATGGAGCAGGCGAAGATGATCAAGAAGGAGCCGTCATTGTATAGACTCATTTGCAAGGGATGCGGGATTGCGTTCTCGAGCAATGTGCAGAAGGATTATTGCTTCGAGTGTGAGAAGAAGCGGAGACGATGAGCAATGGAAAAGAAGGAACGAAAACTGGGGATCTGGGAGAAATACCTCTATGTGTGGGTGATCCTCTGTATCCTCGCCGGCACGATTCTCGGTCGAGTGTACCCGCAGCTCGCGGAGCATCTGGCACGGCTGGAAGTGGCGCATATCTCCATTCCCATTGCGATCTGCCTGTTTGCTATGATCTATCCCATCATGGTCCAGATCAGCTTTGGCGAAGTGAAGCAGGCGATCTACTCGCCCAAGCCAATCGCGACGACGCTCTTCATGAACTGGGCGATCAAGCCGTTCACCATGGCGTTCTTCGCCTGGTTCTTCCTTACCGTGGTCTTTGCACGGTACTTACCGCAGGGCGCCACGCTCACGCCGCTCGGTGAGATACCGCTCATTCACCAGTATGTTGCGGGCTTGATCCTGCTCGGGGTCGCGCCCTGCACCGCGATGGTTCTCGTCTGGAGCTACCTCGCGGAGGGGAACATGGCGCATACGCTCGTGATGACCGCGATCAATTCGCTCACGATGGTCGTCCTCTACGCGCCGCTTGCAACCATCCTCATCGGCGTCTCTGGTATAGCAGTGCCCTGGCGGACCATAGCGCTTGCCGTCGTTATATACATCTGCACACCCTTAGTGGCGGGCTGGATTACGAGAGACCAGGCGATTAAACGAAAAGGAATGGACTGGTTTGAAAGTAAACTGGTTCCTCATTTGGGGAAGACGTCGATCATAGCGCTGTTGATCACCTTAGTAGTGCTCTTCACCTACCAGGGTGAAACAATCGTCGAGCTGCCCGCCATTATCGGCATGATCACCGTCGGCATCTTCGTGAACATTCTCGTCGTGTTTGCAATCACGTATCTCATCTCGAAGCCCATAAAATTGGGTTATGAGGATGCCGCACCGACAGCGATCATCGCCGGCAGCAACCATTTTGAGGTTGCGATCGCTGTTGCCACTACCCTGTTTGGCGTAGCGTCCGGTGCGGCACTTGCGACTGTGGTTGGCGTTTTAACGGAGGTTCCAATAATGCTCTTCCTCGTCTGGTTATGTAAGCGCACGAGGGGGTTCTTTAGCTGAGAGATGGGGATGAAATATGACAGCTATATCGCCTTCCTATGCTATACCATCAGAGACGATAGAAAAAGTAAAAGAGCTGGTAAAGGAGGATGTTGAGGGTATAGCATCCATTTTTAAGGCTTTATCCGATCCTGTGAGGATAAAGATAGTAAAGGCATTGGGGATAGAAGATCTTTGTGTCTGCATCTTTGTCGAGGTAATGAAGTACCCCTATTCCGGACTATCTTATCACCTGAAATTGCTTAAAGAAGCGAATTTAGTGGATTTTAGAAGGGAAGGTAGCTTTTTGATGTACAGGCTAACCGATTTGGGGAGAAAGATGCTGGGAATCATTGATGAACTACCAGAGTGATACACCCAATCATCTATAAAACCATAAACCTTTTTATAGAGTATTTCAAATATATTTGAAATATCAAGATGCACAGATATCCGAAGGCAATTATACTATGGGCACTTACCGCACTTGGACTGGTAACGCTGGTATATCCAAAGGTAACGGGGGTGCCGTTATTCCCCGTGATGGGCTATGAGAATTTGAGTCGGTATCCAATCTGGGAGATTCCGCTGATCTACGTCGCGAGTTATGCGACGAGGGCCTGGGGCGCTTTTGTATTCGCCTTCATGCTCGGAGGCATCTTCACGGCATTTGTACCGAAGACCACGATGATGAGGTATCTGGGCAGTGAAAAGAGAGGCTCGTACATCTTTGCCGGGGCGTGTGCACCCATTTTCGCAGTCTGCTCGTGTGCGATGATCCCGATCTTCGGGGGATTGTTGATGGCTGGCGCTGGGATCGGCCCTGCACTCACCTTCCTCCTCATGGCTCCGGCGGCAAACATCCTTGCGGTGATATTCACGATAGACTTAATCTCCTGGAAGGTTGCAGTTGCGAGGCTCGTATTTTCCTTCTTCGGTGCGGTCATTACCGGGTGGATCCTTGTGAAAACGCCCTGGGCACAGGCGGTGGAGGAGCGATACCAAAGAGTGGAACTGGCAGAGGTGGCAGAGCAGTTAACCTTCAATGCTCGGCGTTTCGAGATTGATCGGCTGGAAGACGGTTATCAGCTACGCGGTGCTCGCGATTGTCTCCGCGACGATTGCGGGTTTGGTATACCTGGCAGCAGGATTTGGTTTTTAGAGAGGGGTGAAAAATGAAAGTAGAGATATTCGGACCTGAGCCGTCCTGTGTGGAGTGCAAGGCGAGCCTGAAGAATGCGAAAAAAGCGGTCAAGGAGCTTGGACTGGATATCGAAGTGGTAAAGAAGAATGTGATCTCGGACGAGGGCAGAAAGCTTGGCATTGCGCTCACTCCCGCACTCGTAATTGACGGGAAGGTCATAAAGCTGGGATCAGTTCCGAGCAAAGATGCGGTGAAGGCAGCGATCGAAAGGATGCTGAAGATGCTTGAGGAGGAAATCGAAGTGGTGAATACGAGGATCAAGGAGCTCAGAAGGTGAACCCAAATGCAAGAGCAAGAGAAGTTTAAAAAGCTGGATTATGCAGACGCTCAAGCGAAGCTCATGAGTATTTTGGAGTTGAGGTATCCACCGGTTGCCGTCAGCCTCATCAGGCATAAGGCACTGATACCGGAAGGAGTGCAGGAGCTTGAGAAGCCGATGTTCTACTGCGCCATGGTGAAATATGCGATGCTCGGCAATCTCTTCTATGCGCGAGAGGCACTCCATGCCTGTAAGCGCGGTGGAGCAGCGTTAGGGCTCTGTGAAATTCCAGAGGAGGAGGAAACCGGGGCGTTCTACGTGAATAAAGCGTCTTGTAGCTGCCTCAGAGCCGCCTGGAGGTTTGTGAATGCTTCACTCAACCTGAAGCCCGGGAGCATATATGCCACGCTCTTGGCTCCGTTAGCAAAAACACCCGTGGAACCCGATGTCATTCTTATAGAAGCGATACCGCGGAGGGCATTTGAACTCATCCATGCCACGCTGTACGACATTGGCGGAAGCACCGAGAGCTGGATTTCTCCTCCACGGCAGGTTTGTGCATACGCTACGGTAAGACCGTATCTATCCGGCGAGCTGAACCTCACGATCGCCTGCGAGTCTGCAAGGATGGTTGCCCGTGAGGTTGGATGCGAATATCTCGATGAAACGGTGCTGGTGGGCTTGCCGGCTGAGATGCTTCTTCGCGTAATAGAGAATCTGCCGAGGATCGGTTATGTGAAGGCGAGACTCGGTAAGAGTGAAGGAAGGAGCTGAACGCGCATGTTAAAAGTAAAACCACCAGATGGCTATCCACCGGAAGAAGGGAGGTATTTGCGGGGCAATGATCTCTCCCCGGTAGCCGTTTGTGCCATCTTAAATACGTATGACTTCAAGATACCACAACGAATTACGGACATCGTACGGGTTTCAATAGAAACGGGTGCTGCATTAGCTGGGACGCTCCAGACTGAAAACATTGGCATCGAGAAGATCATTGCGAACGTGGTTGCGAATCCGAATATTCGCTATTTAGTTCTTTGTGCAGTGGAATCGCCGGGACATCTCTGCGGCGAGGCGCTCATCTCGTTGATGGAGTATGGCGTCGACGAGAAGAAGAAGATCATCGACACTGAAGCGCCCACACCGTACCTGTATAATACCCCCATAGAATCGATCGAGCGGTTCAGGAAGCAGGTGAAGCTGATCAATCTCTTGAATGAAGGGAACCCGGAGGAGATAAAAAAGGCAGTGTGGGCTTGTTATCAAGAGGAGCAAACTGAGTTTCGGGGATACCTGCTCCACGATCCCGGTGCGTATCCAGAGCCGCCAATTGTGAAGCCGATAACCTGGCGAATAACCGAGCCCTGGAAGGTCGTCACGAAAGAAGAAGAGCGGCGGCTAAAGGAGGTCATGGAAAGAGCAGAAGCTGCTGGGAAGAAAGAATCCAGGACTCGAAGAGAGGACGGGTAGGAGATGAGTATAGATCTGTTAGAGACGAAAAAGGAGGTGAAATAGTAAGATGGAACCAATAGACCATATTGATGGACAAGGACTTATTGAATACGATGCGACCGTCCCGGTCAAAAAAGACCTTCTCAAGACCGAATGGTTCAATGTCGTCCTGGTATGCCTCGAGGCAGGGCAGGAGATCCCGCCGCATCCCGAGCCCTATGCTGTCCTAGTCGTCGTGCTTGAAGGTGAGGGCACTATAACCGTCGGTACTGAACGATATGATGTTAAACCGAATCACGTGATCTTCTCTCCTCAAGGCGGCGTACGGGGAATAGCGCCACGCACACGCATGAGCCTCGTGGGCATACAGCAGCCGCATTAAGCTTGCTGAACAGGAAGCAAGATCAGGATGAACGCCATGATATTCGTCTATGCTCGATTCATGCGGGAGAGGTATGCCTACGTAATCCTCAGCACGTTACTTGTGGGGATACTTGTGGGTCTCTTCACGCCCGCCCCGGGCGTTTTCATTCGCACGTTCAGCGCTCCTTTAATCATCATCATGATAGGCGCGATGGGCTTCACCATCACGTTCAAAAGTCTTGGCATGGCTGCAAAGGACTGGCGATGTTTCTCATTTGGACTCCTGCTGAACTTCCTCATTGCACCGCTTCTCTGCTGGCTTATAGCTCTTGTCCTCCTTGCAAATCATCCTGACTTCGCTACGGGCTTGATTTTGATCGGCGTGGTCCCCTGTGCGGGGATGGCTCTGGTGTGGGCAGGACTGCTCGAAGGTGACGTGCCGCTGGCAACGGTAATCAATGCCGCTACCATGATACTCGCACCTTTTCTCATACCTCTCCTGATGCTCCTCTTCGCCGGCACCTTTGTAACCATTAACACCGTTGAAATGTTCAAGACGGTCATATATACCGTGCTTCTGCCCGTGCTCGGCGGAATAGCGTTAAGAGAGCTGGTGCAAAGAAAGACAGAGGTAAGAACTTACCTCCCGGTAATGCCCGCCATCTCAGCAACAACCGCCGTGCTCCTCATGTTCATGGCGATAAATACCGCTATTCCTGCGATCATGAATAATCTGGGGCTTATCGCACCGCTGGTGACATCCACCATGCTCATTTTCCCTATCCTATTCATCGTGGCATATCTGGTGAGCGCTCAGGTGTTGCCTCGGGAAAAGAAGATTGCCATCACGTACTCTTCGGGCATGAAGAACCTGCCCATCGCATTG
>JACUTR010000025.1 GCA_014859735.1 Candidatus Methanophagales archaeon
GGGAGGGAGAAGTACCGGTTGAACGGCTGATAAAAATACTCAGGAGCTTTAACGAGTCCGAGGCGTCGGTAAGAACCTCTCTCTCGCGATTGAAGAAGGAAGGGTTTTTAGAGAGCAGAAAGAGTAACAAAAGTGCGTTGTATTCCCTTACCGATCTGGGAAAGGATGCAATCATATTTAAAAATTACAAGTTACTCATACGTGAGCGGAGCTGGGACGGGCAATGGCATATGGTGACCTTTGACATACCTGAGAAACTCCGGTACAGCAGGGATGCGTTGAGAAAGAAGCTGCTCTTTCTTGGGTATGGAACCCTCCATTCCTCGGTTATGATCTCCCCGTACGATAAGGGAGCAGAAATAAAAGAGACGGTAAAAGAATACGGAATTGAAGAGTATGTGGAGTTTTTTTCCGCACGATACACAGGTCACAAGAATGTAACGGATTTAGTTCCACAAATATGGGATCTTAGGTGGTTGGAGAGGGAGTACAAGAAATTTATCGCGATTTATGAGCATGAATTGGGAGAATTAAAACTGAGCGTGGAAAAAGGGGATAGGATAGATCCCAGCTACGCATTCTTGAAGCGGATTGAATTGAATGATTCTTTCTCTCGCATTATCTCGGTTGATCCCCATCTCCCACGAGAGCTCCTCCCAGGGGATTGGATGGGGTTTAAAGCGGAGCGGGTATGCGATGAATATCTGCAATTTTTGGAAGATCTGGAGGAGGAAAAATGAGGGAAGGAATTCTGGTAAAGCCGTATGAGAGATTGGAGCAAGAACAGCTAGAACGGATACACGAGGCTTCCCTTTCAATCTTACGGGACCCCGGGATACTATCTTATAATAAGGAAGCAGTGGAAATATTCGATGATAACGGAGCAGAGATTTCTGCTCATACTGAGTACTGGCGAATAAGCATTCCTGAGGGGCTCGTAGAGGAGAGTGTAAAGCACGCGCCTTCAGTGGTACAATTAGGTGCAAGAGAAAGAGAGAATAGGTTAATTCTGGATGGTAGAGAACCAAGGGTGCGGTTTGGCACCGGCTCAGAGGCGAATATAATTCTGGATATTGCGGTAGAGGATTTTGTAAGCGAGGAAACCGGTATTAAAAGAAGCTTTCCAGTTTTTCAGCGAAGGAGAGGAACTATTCAAGACCTTTGTCAGGCAGCGCATCTCTGTGAGCACTTGCCGAATGTTGATTTCTTTATCCGCACGGTGAATATACAGGATGAAGACATTACAGAGGGAAATAAAGATGTAAACAAGTTCTTTGCTTCGTTAAACAACACGAAAAAGCATGTCATGGCGGGATTGACGAATGTGGAAAAATTGGACGATGTAATCAGGATGGCTGAGATTATTTCGGGTGATAATAACGAGCCCGTAATCTCTTTTATTACCTGTGTAACGAAAAGTCCTTTACAGTTCGTTGAGGATACCACGCAGAACTTAATAGAGATAGCGAAGCGTGGGTATCCGGTATCCATATCGGCTTCGCCGCAAGGGGGCTCCACCGCTCCTCTACAAGAAGCGGGAATGCTTGCACAACTGAATGCAGAGATTTTGGCAGGGATAACACTTGCCCAGTTAGTGCGCAAGAAAACGCCGGTGCTATACGGAAGTGTTCCGTTGCGCGTGAGGATGGACAACCTCGATAACATGTATGGCGCGCCGGAAACAAACCGGTATAACATAGACGGAGTTCAAATGGCTCGGTTCTACGGGATACCGTGCTATTCAACGGCAGGTATCGGTGATTCCAGGTTCCCGGGGATAGAGGCATCGGTGAATAAGCTATTATCTCATCTATTTATCGCACTCAGTGGTGCCCAATACATCCATTATGCATTTGGATTACTTGAAGGAACTAACACGTTCAGCTTTGAGCAGGCTATCTTGGATGACGTCCATATCGGGATGATTAAGTCAATGCTAAAGGAGCAACGGATAGAAGAGGAGTTGCAAGATAGCCTGACCATGATACGAGAAGTGATGAACACCTCGCACAAGATGTTTACGAGATATGCGAGGAGATATTTGCATGCGGGCGACGTTATCCCCTTCTACCCTTTTGAGGGGGATGCGAATGAGACATTGCTAAAAGTAAAAGCGAGGAATGAGGAATTGCTCTCTTCTCCGGTGGATGAGATACCTGAGGAGATAAAGAAGAGGATATTTCAGGAATTTGATGTCCTGGAAAGGATAAAATGAGAAGGTAAAGAGTGAAAGGAGGTGGTAAAAATTTCCAACGAACTAATCGAGCAGATAAACGAGAATGTGATAAAGGGGAGGAGGCATAAGGAAGACGAGGATTTTGAAGGAGGAAGTGTTGGAGAACCGGGAGTAGAGGAACTTGTAGAAGAGGCATTAAAAGGAGGGGTGAAGCCGAAGGAAATAATAGGTTGTATCAACGAAGCAATGGAGGTAGTAGGTAAGAAGTATGAGACTGGCGAGTTCTTTATACCCGATATGATGGCATCAGCGGAGGCAGTTTCGGCGGGGATGGATGTTCTTGAGCCGTATCTCTCATCAACCGGAGAAAGTATGGATAAATTTGTAATAGCAACTGTGGAAGGGGATTTACACGATATAGGCAAAAACATAGTGGCTCTTTTACTAAAAGGTGCTGGGTTTAACGTTATAGACCTGGGTACCAACGTCCCAGCGGATAAGATCGTTGAAACGGTAAGGGCTGAGGATGCAAAACTTGTTGGCCTCTCTGCGTTGCTTACCACCACGATGAGGAGGATGGGGGAAGTGGTTGAGAAGTTGAGAGCAGAAGGCATTGATGCGAAGGTTTTAGTGGGCGGTGCTGCGGTATCTGTGTCGTATGCGGCGGAGATAGGCGCGATTTATTGTAAGGATGCATTTGGGGCTTTGGAAGCGGTAAAAAATGATTGAACCAGGTGTAAAAAGAGCGTATGATGAAGCCATGAGCAGTGGCTACTATAAGAGGAGGCGTGGCCTTATAGGGAAATACGATAATGTACGCACTTTCTGGGAGGATGAGATAATAAGAATCTCTCTAAGACCGTTTATAAAAGAACTTGAAGAGGAGGGAGAAGGAAGGATAAAAGTTCTTGACATGGGATGCGGTTATGGAGATGGCTATGAGATACTTGCACAACTTTCGGATAACATAGAATACAAGGGCTTTGATATAAACGAGAACTTCATCAAAGAAGCGAGGAGGATTTATAAGGATAAGAGAAACATCTCGTTTGAGGTGGCTGATTTCAGTAGCGGACTTCCTTTAAAGGATGATTATGACCTCTATTTCACTTCATACGGGACGCTCTCTCATAATGACGATGAGCGGAATATCCTTCTTTTAGGAGAGATAGCAGATTGCAGTGATCATTGCTTTGTGCTTTGCGATTGGTTAGGTGCATACTCTTATGAATGGCAGAGTTTGTGGGGAGAGGAATGGATGGATTACAGAATCTCTTATTTACCTGAGAGCGGGAATGAGACTTTTCCACTTAGACTGATGACGCGTGAGAATATTGTGAAGATGGTACGAGAAGCAAGCAGCAGGATAAAAATAGAAGAGATATCTGACCGGTCTATTTTCGTTGGAAGACATATGGATACTTCGGAATACAATGAATATTGCAAACCTATTCGTTCGGCAGTGAACGCTCTGTTTGAACCAAACGTTCGCACAAACTGCGAGACTCTTCTCATTGATTATCATCGAAAGGAGGGGTATTCAAATTTGAACACTTTTTTTGCGGATTTTTCAGCGTATTGGAATTCTTTGGTGGCATGTATGATGGACTTAGAAGGAGACTGCGAGGTGGCAATTCAAATGCCGGAGATGAGGAAACTGGAGAGACTGGTCGAGAGCGATATATGGATGAACAACAGCAATCATCGCGAGAACGTGATAGAACCCCAGCTTGGATATGCCCTTCGAAACCTGGAGATGAGAATGCAGCGTGGACTGGGTGCCGCTCATGGGCTTCTCGCAGTTCTGAGCGTATGATAAGAGTAACGTTTCTTCCGGATGGTGAAAGAGTGCGAGTGGAGGAGGGTACTACGCTCAGAGAGGCAGCGATCAAAGCTGGATTTCTGAATTGCAAAGGAGATAACTGTAACAGTTGTTGGAGCTTATTTGAGATAGGGGGAGAATACAAGCCGGGGTGTACCTTCGAATTACGTGAAGATGTAATTGTAAATTTGAATTCTCGAGGAGAGAACTGGAAAGGGGAAAACATTTCAGAAGTGACAAAAATAGCTCTCGATATCGGGACCACGACAATAACCGCAGCTTTTTTCGATGAATCCGGGGAAAAAATAGGCTCTGAGGTTGTTATAAATCCCCAGATAGCATATGGGAGCGATGTCGTGTCGAGAATAGAAGCCATAAACAGGGATGCGAATTTACTTGCGAAGATGCGCTCAAAGCTTTTAAAAGAAGTGAATCAGCTGATTGAAAAGAGACATCTGGAGAAGGTAGAAGAGATCGGAATAGCGGGGAACCCGTGCATGGAACATATTCTTCTTGGGGTATCCCCGTCGGGAATAGGGGGATATCCTTATGAACCGGAATTCAAGAATGCAGCTCAAATGAATGCTCGTGAAGTGGGAATAGATGCGGGATGCGAAGTGTTCATATTGCCGCTGATAAGCGGGTGGGTTGGGGGAGACACCGTTGCTATGATCTTGTCAACAGGGATACATAGAAGTGAGGAGAAGGTGATGGGGATAGACCTGGGAACGAATGGCGAGATTGTATTCGGGTCAAAAGATGGAATAATCACCACTTCTACTGCTGCGGGTCCTGCGTTTGAGGGCGTTGGCATAACGTATGGAATGCCTGCGACGGATGGTGCAATAGAGAATGTTCGGATTAATGAAAAGGGTGAGGTGAGAGTAAAGATCAAAGGGGGGAAGAAAGCGAAGGGAATATGCGGCTCTGGGATACTCGATTCGATTGCAGAGATGCTTAAAAGGGAGATAATGGATACGAGTGGAAGGATGAAGTGGCGAGCTTTTCATATTCATGACGGGATCTACATAACACAGAAAGATGTTCGAAAAGTGCAGCTCGCAAAGTCCGCAATTTCAACGGGTGTGGAAATGCTCAAACGAGAATTGGATTTAGGAGCCGTGAAGAGGACAATTGTTACCGGCTCTTTTGGGAATGCAAGTGCAGAAAGTCTTTCTGTGATCGGAATATCGGGTGCACTATTTAAAAAAGATGCAGTTATAGAAGGGATAAAGCGTGCTTTATTTGGTGAAAAAAGAGAGGCTGAACGTATAGCACGGGAGTCAAGATGGATAAACCTCGCATCGCATCCATCCTTTTCAGATGGGTTCATGAAGAATTTGGGGTTTTAGGGTGGAAATGATTTTAATAGGGGATAGGATAAATTCACGGATACGGAACGTAAAAAGAGCGATAAAACGGAGAGATGAAGGATATATACGCGATTTAGCAGTGAAACAGGTGAACACCTGTGTTTTCGTGGATTTATTTGCTGAAGAGAAATCTGATATGCTCTGGCTTATAGAAATTGTAGAGCCGATCGGCGGATTTAAACTCTGTATAGATACTGCTGATGTGGACATTCTTGACTCAGCGTTATCAGCATGTAGGGGTGAGGTGATGGTTAATTCGATAAGTGGAGAAGAGAAGAGGCTTTCAGAGTTCATTCCACTCATAAAAGAGTATAATGCGAGTTGTATAGCGTTATGCATGGATGAACGGGGGATTCCTGCTACGGCTGAAGAAAGGGCTGAAGTGGGCTCAAAGGTTTTGGAACGGTGTGGGGAAGAAGGCATCGAGGAGGTATATTTTGATCCTCTGGTTTTGCCAATCTCGATAAACGACAAGAACGGACTGACGACGTTGAAAACACTGGAGATTTTGAAACGTATGGACATGAAAACCACGATGGGATTGACGAATATCTCTTATGGTCTTCCTTCGCCCTCGAATATAGAGAATGCTTTTCTCGCTCTTTCTTTTAGATACCTGGATTCGGTGATTTTAAATCCTTGGGATGAGGGTATAATTGAGCTGCTAAGGGCATGTGAAGCTGTTAGTGGTAGGGATAAATTTTGCAGGAATTATTTGAGCGCGTACCGGAGGGTGTGAAGAGCGCTCTATGTGGTGATTCATGTCATGGATTTGGATGAGATAACAGTAGCCTATATAGATTTGAATGGCGAACGTGTCGAGATAAGGGATAGAAGCGATCTCGTGAGCTATTTTGGCGGTGCCGGAGTGGCTTTTAAGCTGCTCAGTGAATATGAAGATATCTTACGAGACAAAGACACACTACAGCCTGAACAGCCTATAATATTATCAAAAGGGTTCTTTACCGGCGTTTACCCCTGTGCGACGAAAGTTACAGCAGCTTTCAAGTCCCCGCTCACCAAGGAACTGGGCGAGAGTAATGCTGGTGGAACGCTCGCCTATGCTATGGCGAGTGTGGGATTAGATGCAATCGTTATCGAAGGGGCATCTGAAACGCCGGTTCATTTACGAATAGAGGAATCAAACGTAGAGATAAAAGATGCAGAGAGGCTTTGGGGATTATCATGCTTTGAAGTTGAAAGCCGGTTAGAGGGAAAAAGTAAACTGTATATTGGTGAGGCAGGGGAGAAACTGATTCCATTCGCTTGTGTTACCGTTGATAGATATAGACACTTTGGGAGATTGGGCTTGGGCGCTTTATTCGGTTCAAAAGGTCTGAAAGCACTAACAATCTCAGGTAACAATCAAGTAAAGGAGGAAAGCGGATATTATCGAGAGATACTTGAGAGAATAAAAGAAGACAAAGACATCAAGAAGTACAGTGAGGGTTATGGGACTTCTGAGAACACCGCTCTGATGAATGAAGTAAGTGGTTTACCTGTTAGAAACCTGCAAGCAAACAGGTTTGATGTGGAAAACATAACAGAAGATGCATTTGCGGAGTTTTTGGTAGAGCGAAAAACATGCCCGGGATGTCCGATAAGGTGTATCCATGTTGCGAAACGGGAAGCCAAGTCACTGCAGATTGCTTACGACTACGAGCCGATATACTCTTTAGGACCTTTGTTAGGGATTGGAGAAGCGGAAGAAGTCTTAAGGTTGTTAGAGAAAGTTGAGGAATACGGGTTGGACGCAATAGCCACAGGAAACTTGTTAGCATGGGCTACCGAAGCTTATGAGAAGGGTTTGATAGAACTATCAGTGCCATTGAAGTTTGGGGAAACGGGAAACTATTTGGAAACGATTGACCGAATTATGGAAGGAGCGGGTATTTACGGGGATTTACGGAAGGGGACAGAGGATGCTGCAGCGATTTATGGTGGCGAAGATTTTGCTCTTACACTCGGAAGAAATGCGATAGCAGGGTATCATACCGGATACGCACTTTTATTAGGTCAAGCAGTTGGATCTCGGCATTCCCACATGGATAACAATGCATGGTTTCTGGACTTTGGTAACTATTCAAGAGAAGAAGTGGTAGATGAGCTCATTTCAGATGAGAAAAAGAGGTGTTTGATGAATTCGCTCGGTTTGTGCTTGTTCACCATAAGTGTTTACGAGCTCGAGCTCATTTCAGAAGCACTTAGGGTAATAGGGGTAGATAAGAGTAAGAAAGAGCTTCTTGAACTTGGGGGAGAGATATTCGAGCTTAAACAGGGGATAAAGCGTGCGTGTGGATTCGAATATGGGAAGTTAAGGTTTCCGGAAAGATTATTCGAGACTGAGAGCATGAATGGGTTTTTGAACAGGGAAACAGTGGATAAGATGTTGAAGAGATATATTGAGAGGATGTAAGTAATAATTTATCATTTTCCCGGTATTGACGAAAAACGCGCAGATATTTTTGGAAGATTCCGGATCTTTAAAACCAATGGATATAGTTAAAACATCTGGATTCTCATATCTTTAATCAGGATGTCAGGGGTAGATAAGGTTAACGAAAAAGATGAACGCCATCTGCTTATAAATGCCGATTTACATATCCATTCGCACTATTCGGCTGCTACTTCTCCCCGTATGGATCTGCCCACGCTGGCTACCGAAGCGTCGAGGAAAGGGATACAGCTACTCGGCACGGGCGATTGTTTACATCCGAACTGGTTACGTGGGATAAAGAAGCTGGAGGAACGGAATGGCTTTTTTTATTTTACAAGAGAAGACGGGGGCAATCCAAGTACCCATTTTGTGCTCACCGTCGAAGTGGAAGATGAGCGGAGGGTGCACCATTTACTCATTGTACCGTCCATCTCGAAAGCGGAGGAATTATATGAGTCGTTTAGAACTTTTTCGCCGGATATCGATTCAGATGGCAGGCCCTCGCTCAGATTGAGTGGCGAGGAGATAGCAGACCATGCTAAGGGCGCAGGAGCTCTTATAGGGCCGTGTCATGCGTTCACGCCCTGGACTGCGTTGTATGCGTACCATGATTCACTCAAGGACTGCTACGGTGGTATGGTGGGATCTGTTTCCTTTGTGGAGTTGGGCTTGAGTGCGGATTCCTCGTATGCAGACCTTATAGCAGAATTGCATGATCTTACGTTTTTGACTAACTCTGACGCGCATTCACCGTATCCCATTCGGCTGGCGAGAGAGTTTAACCGGTTCTCTGTGGCGGATATGGGTTTCGAGGAGTTGAAAGCGGCGATCGAGCGAAAAAGAGGGAGGAAACCGGTACTCAACGTCGGCGTTCCTCCCGCGGAGGGGAAGTATAACGAAAGTGCGTGTATCAGATGCTATACGCATTTTTCGCGTAGCGAGGCGATTATAAGAAGGTGGCGATGTGAATGCGGCGGCATGATAAAGAAAGGTGTGCGAGATAGAGTCCATGAGCTTGCGAATTGCGATGGTGCACATCCCGAGCATCGTCCTCCTTATCTGCACCTGATACCGCTGGCTGAGATAATAGGGCTGGCATTACGGAAGGTACCGAGTTCAAAGACAGTAACCGAGATATGGGAATCGTTGCTGGCAGAATTTGGCACTGAAGTTAACGTATTAGTGGACGTTCCGATAGAGGACGTTCGTGGAGCTCATTGTAATTTGGATAAGCGTGTGAACGAGGCGATAGAGGCGTTTAGAGCGGGGAAAATACTGGTAGTACCGGGTGGTGGTGGACGATATGGGGTGATAGAACTCAAACCAAAGAGGAGCGACGAAGTGCACGAAAAGGTGATGGTAAAGGAAGAGCCAGGAAGGGGAGAAAGGAGGCAACTCTCCTTGCTTGATTTTTGATTGTTTGATACAAGATATATGCACTACATTTTAATAACTGTATGGATAACTTAAAGCAGGGCCGGTAGCTCAGAAAGGCAGAGCAGCAGGCTCTTAACCTGCCCGCCGAGGGTTCAAATCCCTCCCGGCTCGTTGATCGAACGATGAAGCAAGAGTATTACGATGTGATTATAGTAGGAGCAGGCCCTGCGGGCTTATTCGCTGCACATGAATTCGAGAAAGAATGGTTCGAGCGTGAAGGTCAGAGGAAAAGGGTTTTGGTAATAGAGAAGGGCAAGGATGTAGAGGAGCGGCGGTGCTTTGTAGAGGAGGTTGGTAATTGCAATCATTGCAAGGACTGTAACATAATGTGTGGCGTGGGCGGTGCTGGGACATGGTCCGATGGCACGTTAAATCTCAGACCTGATATAGGTGGTGACCTTACGGAATTTTGCGACCATGAAACAGCATGGCAGCTCGTGAGGGAGGTGGACAGTGTGTTTCTTGGGTATGGCATGCCTGACGAGCTGTATAAAGGTACTGAGGAGGATATAGAGGAGCTGAAGAGGCGAGCAGCTTCGGTAGGTGCCAGTTTTATAGAGATAAATCAGAGACATATCGGCTCGGATAAAACAAAAGACGTGATAAAATCGTTTAAAACTGATCTTGTCGAGCATGGCATCGAATTTATGCTTAATACGGCTGTTCTTGACCTTCTTGTCGAGGGAGAAGAGGGAAACGGTGAGAGGAAAGGAACAAGGGTATGCAGAGGCGTGATAACCGAGAAGGGCGATACGATAAGGAGTGGATGCACCCTCTTAGCGCCCGGGAGAGTAGGTGCAGCGTGGGTCGATGCGATGATAAAAAAGCATCGGATCGAAGCGGAATATGCGGGTATAGACGTTGGTGTACGGGTAGAAGTGCCAGCAATAACCATGAATCCGGTGACCAGGATAAACCGTGACCCGAAGTTTCACATTCGAACAAAGCGCTATGACGACTTTGCAAGGACCTTTTGTACCAATGAGCGAGGATTTGTCGTTAAGGAGGACTATGATGATTTTATCGGTGTCAATGGGCATTCATTGAAGAGCAAAAAGTCAGATAACACTAATTTCGCATTCCTCGTGAGGGTCGAGCTCACAAAACCGGTGGAGAACACCACGAAATATGGACGCTCAATCGCCAAGTTAGCGACCACGATCGGTGGCGGGAAGCCGATAATACAGCGAATGGGCGACCTGAGACGGGGGAGAAGGTCAACATGGGCGAGAATAGAGCGGAATTTGGTGAGAAATACGCTCACCGATGTTACTCCAGGCGATATCTCCATGGCGTTGCCCCACCGAATCACGATGGACATCATCGAAGGCCTGGAGAAACTGAATGAGATTATACCCGGTGTTGCCTCGGATTCAACCTTGCTCTACGCGCCCGAGATAAAGTTCTATGCGATGCGGATGAAGGTGGATAGGAATATGGGGACAACGGTGAAGAACCTTTTTGCCGCCGGTGACGGCGCAGGGCTGTCGAGGGACATTGTGAATGCAGCCGCTACCGGCATACTGGCGGCGAGAGGTGTGATAAAGGCCTGCGCGTGAGTGGCCTACTCAGTTGAGCTGGGAGATGGTGTGGATTTATTCAGAGATGGTGTGGATTTATTCAGAGATGGTGTGGTACCACCCCATAATCTCGGGAGGAAGTCCAAAGCCATGCCCTTTCAAATTCTTGACCAGCAACAGTGGCAAGGGACTGAGCAGGAAGGCTGCGTGGAGATAAAACTGGCTGGCGGGACTTTTAATGACAATGCTCCCGGTTGATTCGGAGAGGGATGATTGATTCCCCACAATCGAAAAGATGTTAGCACCCGCAGTTTCATATTCTTTTTGCCATGCTAAAAGAGGCTTATTCTCACCACTCCAGGAGACTAATAAGAGGGTGTCTCCGAGACGCGGCTTTGGTGCTAATTCTCCTGATAAATAGGCTTGATCGCCCATTGCTCTCTTCACATGTTGCAATCGAATCACCGTCATCTCAGCCACGTTTTTTGCCGGCCCCCTTCCGCCAACAGTGGCATGGCCTCGGGTGCTCAGGTTCTCTACCAGGCGCTGGTAAATCGTGGAATAAACGTATTGATCAACTATCTTTCCTACTATCGCCATCTCTCTGGTTATCTCGTTTATTACCCACTGATGATCTCGCCCCTCATTTATTGCTTCTTTGAGTTTTTGGAAGAGTACCATACTCCCCAGCTCATAGACATCGTTCATTATCCCTTGTTTGAAGACATCGGTAGTTTTGGCCTTGCTCTTAGGGCCGCTTAGTTTGAGCATCGTTCCATTCTTTTTACCGAGTCTTCCGATCGAGGAGTAGGGTTTGGAAGTAACAACATGTATGGAAAACTGCGTATTACTATCCCGCTTACTGATAAACCCCACCAGATCTTTTGCGATCTCTTTTGGAGTGGTGGTTTCGCCGCCGCTTGAATTTATCACCAGAGCGATTTTCTCGTACTGCGTCTTGAGCACCGGTGCAGCTTCCAGAAGGTTCCGCCCCGGGAAATCGATATCTTCAATTAACTTCACATCTTTGGTAATCTGTCCCAATCCGATGTAAAGGGCGGCTTTAGACCGTCCCTCTGCTACGAGAACGAGACAATCAGCCTCCCTCAGCTTCTCGAGGAGATTAAGGACCTCTTCTTCACTGATTTTTTGAAGATTATCCGCTGTCTCATTGATATAGGGAAAGCATTTACAAATTTCCACGCTCGTCACCCTCCGCTTTTAACTAACACTACGGGGTCGCACTTTTTCCGCACATATTCATAGAACCCAAAAGTATTTATCCTTAGTACTTATTTACCGCGGAGCCCGCAGAGTGTGGGGCGGAGCCCCATTATATTTCGTCATCTCAGCGCTCTCCGTGATCTCGGCGGTGAACAAATATTATCTTTTTAATAAGATGATGACAAAAGATAAAATAAAAAAGAAAGCGTATAAAAGCAGATGAAACTGATTACGGTTGGGTTCTTGCTCGTGGTTATAGGGATTCTGGTCATCCTCGCGGGGATATTCAGCATGGCGTACCAGGCCTGGAAGACGGGAGGCGTGGAAAAGCCCGAAGTGAGAGGCGGCGGTGTCGTTATGATCGGTCCGATACCCATACTATTTGGCACGGACATCGGCGCCTTGAAATTCGTGATGATTTTAGCGATTGTGTTGATGGTAATCGCAGCGCTTCTCATTCTTCTTCCCGTGCGAATGTTGTAGCGTAGCCTTCTTATGTATGGCAAGAAGTTTCAGTCAGATGGATGAAAGATGCTCTATATGGACGGGGGATCCAACCGGGTTCTACACGTTTTCTGATACCACCGTGTTTTTTTTAATTCTTTGGATCCCTTCCGTTCCCGTAACGTGCCCTGGTCGGGGGATCTAAATATCAACCCCCTATGCAAAGCAAATTTTATAGTGCGAAAGAGCGGTAAAAACCGAAAGCTTCTTCTACCATAGAAATTGTGAAAAGAAACGTGGAGAACGGATGGACGACGGAGTGTTGTATGAGGACGAGGCCTTGGTCATAAGATGGAAGTCGGGCTTCCTTCAAGAGCCAGATGCGTTTGCCCCGGGCGAAGGCATAGAACACATCTACAAATGACTAATCGAGATCCCGAGCAGATTCTGAAGGTTGATTTGATCGTACTGCTAAGTTATTTTATATCCGCTTTTTAGCAGGTAGCTAATGTTCTTCTGAGCTTCTGCATTCAGCTATTTTTTGTAACTCTTTTAGCCGCGGGACATCCGAGACACCTGAAAAGAGAACGATCGTCGATACATGCTGCCCCTTCACCAGCGGGAAATCCCCGCCCCGTACTTCTTTTCCTCTTATCAGCTCTTCAATCCGCACCTTTGACTTCTCTATACCCTTCCTACTTAACTCCCCGGGTGGTCCCGCAGCGATCATCAATGCCTTCTCCGCCGTTGAAACATCGCAGGGGAGCGTTAATCTGCCTGCCACCGCTCGCCGCACCAACGAGGTAATCCGCGTGACCTTATCCAAATCCTCTCCAGGTACTTTTTTACCAAATAACCGCTTCATAAAGCCTTCTCGCTCGATCTCTTCCGATGCATAGCCGATCGTTGATATCCCGCCTCCTTTAAGTGTATTGATCACCTCGGCGGCATCTACTACCATCTGCCCCACTTCATTTGATTCACCTGCACCAAACAGAATCCCGAATCTCCTCACAATTTCCTCATTTATGTCCGCAAATGCTTCTTTTATACTCTCCCCACCCTTCTTCCACGCATCGTTATCAAAAAGGAAAAGGTTATCCATCTCATTCAAACAATTCATCAGGCTTCTCGCAGCATTTAACGAATATAAGCTCCCCTCTTCCTTCGCAGGGAGTATCCCAAGCCCATAAACGGGTTCCTCGTATACCTTCTGCAGCCTTCTCGCTAATACGGGCGCGCCTCCCGACCCAGTTCCACCTCCTAAACCAGCTATTATCAGGAACGCATCAACCTGATATATCCACCGCGTATCTATCGCACTCTGTATCGTAAAAATGTCTTCAGTGGCTACCTTCGCGCCTAATTCATTATCTTTCCCTACCCCGTGCCCCTTTGTGAGTGCCTCGCCTATCAGCAACCGATCGCCCATGGGTATGTTCTTCAGTCCCATCAAATCTGCCTGGGCGGTATTAATAGCTACTGCACGAACCACAATATTCATCCCTGTTTTCTGTGCATACTCGACGAATACATCCGCGATTCTCCCACCGGCCTGTCCGTAACCAATAACGAATATCTTCATCTCATCTTTTCACTCTGTCATGTGTACCATCGGAGAAGAACAAGAATCTGCCTTTAGCCCAGCCTGGGGGAATGAACGCCATAAATCTATCCGTATATTTATATCATTTTTATATGGATTTAAAGATTGAGGTCTTCAACTATAAGATAAGAGAGATTAACCGCATTTATTAGAATATTCAGCCCGCACTACTTTTTCCCCTTTACCAATCCTTAAGAACTCCTTCCCAATACTTCGCAACCTTCTCCGTTTTCTCCGCTGCTAATCCGATATACTTCTCGGCATTGAAAACCATCTCCTTCTGTTCGCGCGTGAATTGTTGTAAAAATCTCATAATCTCATCATCCTGCTCGACGAGCTCCTTCAATGCTTTATCCTCATTATACGCTTGCAAACTCTTTCTTCTGACGTATTCGTGTGCATCAGGATGCCCGTAGTAAGAAAGCAGGATGTATAACGGTTCAGCGATGATCGTATCCTTCGCGTGCATAAAGTTCGCCCGCATTCGTTCTCTATCCACCTCTAACCGCTCTGAAATGCTCTTCAATCTTCGCACACAGTAATCAAACACTACTAACAACTCCGGCGTATACCGCTGTGATGCGGAGTTCGTGAGGTCGCGTTGATGTTCAGAGATCTGATCGAGGTGCATTGTTATGATCTGCGGCATGAACTTCTTCCAGAGGCTCTTCACGCTTTCAAAACCAATAGGGTTCCTTTTGTGTGGCATCGTTGATGAGCCCACTTGCTCAGCTTCTACTCGTTCCATAACTTCCCCGATCTCGCTCCTCTGGAGATGCCGCATATCATCACAGAAATTGGCCAGGACCGAGAAGCTGCTTATAATTGCATGAACGAAATCGGACATCGGTTCGGGAGGGACGATCTGCGTTGATATCGCCGCCGGTTTGAGGTCGAGTAGAGCGAGCACCTCGCGTTCAAATTCCTCCGGCTCGTCAATGAGTAGGGACGTGGCATTATACGCACCGACCGCACCTGAGAATTTACCCACGAGCTTTTCAGTTGCTTCTTTCAGCTTCAGTATCTGTGAACCCCACCGGTTCACATACTGCGCAAGAGCGAACCCGAAGGTAACAGGCTCCGCATGCTGCCCATGCGTCCTTCCTATCTGGAGAGTGTCTTTTTCACGCCGTGCCAGCTCTATCCACGTTTGCTCCAAGTCGAGCATATCAGGAATAATCACGTTCAGCACGGCATCCTTATACCTGAGCGCATTGGCGGTATCCACTACATCATACGACGTTGCACCAAGATGCACGAATGGTCTTGCCTCATCGCTTACGTTACTCCGTATTACATTAACCAGCGCCCGGATGTCATGCTTTGTCCTCTTTTCTTCTTCGTATACCTCCTCTGCGGTTATGCGTGACGCTGCGGCTACTATCTCATCGCACAAATCTCTCTTTACAATGCCCTGCTTCTCAAGTACTTGCGCGAGAGCCGCTTCTATCTTCGCTTTATACCTCACGTACGCGTCCTCTGAGAGATAACTCCGTAATTCATCCACTGCATACCGGTAATCAGTCGGAGAGAATGCAGAGAAGTCTATTTCTTCGTTCATTTCTATACCGTTTAACTTTTAGTCGCTATTATTTATGAATGTATCTTAACAAGGCTTAAAACAATTATTTTTTGTATATGCATTATTTATTATAGCGATAATTTAGGGGACAATAGGCTAAGCGAGGAGCATGAAAATTAGCCCGGTAGAAATCAAGGATATTGAACGGCTGCAAAAATATGAGCGAATATTTCAAAAACTCTTAAAAAAGGAAATTTTTTCAAAACAGGATATATGGGGGTGTGGCGAGAGCAAAGGCTTAATTGGGAAGATAATAAAAGCTCTTCTTTCTGAAGGTTCAATTGTCGAACTTGAAAAAGAAACTTTTCGATGGATACCCTCTTCTCTGGATGTGTATAAAAAAGAATGGATTGCTTCAGCGCGTCCCTCACACCAATTAAAGAGATTGAGGAAGGAGGAACGCCCGAGAGAGAAACTCCTCACATACGGCTCTTCCAAACTAACCACCCCTGAGCTTTTAGCTATCTTTCTTCGCTCCGGGATTCGAGGTAAAAATGCGATAGTAATAGCAAATGACCTCCTTACGCAGTTCGGTGGTGTGAAAGGGATATTTGAAGCGGATGAAGAGAAACTTATGGAAATTGTAGGGATAGGAAAGGCTAAAGTTGCACAGATAAAGGCGGTTCATGCATTGGCTGAGGAATATCTAAAGGAGAAGATGAAATCGGGTCGTAAAGTGAGGAACTCGAAAGAGGTGTTTGATTACCTGTATTTAACGATGCGGGATTTAAAGAAGGAGACTTTTAAGGTTATTTTTTTGAACAGTGCGGATCAGATTATTGACGCTGAGAATCTCTTTGAGGGGACCTTAAACGCAAGTTCGGTGTATCCAAGGGAGATTGTGAAAAGTGCAGTCCATAAAAACGCTGCTTCTCTTATATTTGTGCATAACCATCCTTCGGGAGATCCAACACCTTCGGAAAGCGATAAGGGGATAACCGAAGATTTAGTCTACGCGTGTAACACTATGCAAATTAAAGTCTTAGATCATATTATTATAGGTGATAATAGCTATTTCAGTTTTGCCGACGAAGGGTTGATTGAAGAATACAATCGAAATTTTGTGAGTTTAAAAGAGGGGAGGGGTTAATAGATGGACAGGAGAATGGAAATATCCACGCTTGAGAGCTGGCTTTGGGATGCTGCTTGCAGTATAAGAGGGCCAATAGACGCTCCGAAGTTTAAGGATTACATCCTTCCTCTCTTATTCTACAAGAGGTTATGTGACGTTTATGAGGATGAGATAAGAAAGCTTTCAAAAGAATTTGAAAACGAACAGTTTGCCAAGGAGATTATAAAATCAGATCGCAAATTGATCAGGTTTTACATTCCCGAGGAATACACGTGGAAGGAGATAAGAAAGGCAACTACGAACTTAGGAGAGCAGCTCACCGAGGCGTTAAGAGGGATAGGGAAGGAAAACCCGAAGCTTCAAGGAGTAATTGATATCAAGGATTTTAATGAAACTTCTGCAGGACAGCGAGTGATAAGCGATGAAGCCCTCGTCGGGCTCATAGAGATTTTAAATAAGCACCGATTGGGGCTCACGGATGTGGAGCCGGATATTTTGGGGAGAGCTTACGAATATCTCCTGAGGAAGTTTGCAGAAGGTTCTGGACAGAGTGCGGGCGAGTTTTACACGCCGAGGGAAGTGGCTATTTTAATGGCTCACCTCATTGATGCTGAGGAAGGCGATGAGGTCTATGATCCTGCTTGTGGTTCTGGAGGGCTTCTTATCAAGAGCCAACTTTATCTCAAGGATAAAAAGTCCGCAATGCTCCAGAGCGCAGGGGGTCAATTGAAACTCGATGAGATCGTTAAAAAACCGCTTAAACTGCATGGACAGGAAATAAATTCTTTCACGTATGCGATGGCGAAGATGAACGCCTTCCTTCATGACATGGATGCGGATATAAGAGTTGGGGATACCATAAGGAATCCTCGTTTTGCTGATGGCGGTAAATTAAAACGATTTGATAAGGTGACGGCAAATCCAATGTGGAATCAGAAGTTTCCGCAGGCGGTCTTCGAAAATGACGCGTATAACCGATTTTTATATGGACTCCCACCTTCAAACTCATCATCTGACTGGGGCTGGATTCAGCACATGTCCGCATCGCTGAAGGAGAACGGAAAGCTCGTGGTGGTTATTGATACAGGAGTTGTGTCACGAGGGAGTGGAAACACGGGAAGCAACAGAGAGAAGGAGATAAGGAAGAAGTTTGTGGAGAACGATTATATTGAAGCGGTTATACTTCTTACCGATAATCTTTTTTATAACACGACCGCACCGGGCAATATTATAGTAATAAACAGAGCTAAGCCACATAAAGGAGAAATTTTGTTGATAAATGCGTCAAAGGAGTCTGCGAAAGGAAGACCGAAGAATTATTTGACTGAGGAGAACATCAAGAGAATTGAGGACGTTTACAAGAACTGGAAGGAAGTTGAAGGATTCAGTAAGGTAATAACGAATGAGGAGGCAGCAAGGAGTGACTATAATTTAAGTCCTTCGAGATACGTGGCAACGGGTGAAAAGGAGGAGATTGTGCCCGTTGAAGAGATTCTGGTGGAGCTTGAACAGGCGGAGGAGGAGAGGAAGGAGATAGACAGAGAACTAAATCACATTCTGAAAAAGTTGGGATTTGTAGAATGGCAAGGAGAAACCTGAGTATGGAGCGGGGTAAAATTACAAAAAGAGATTAAAATAGAGAAAATGCAAGAAATAAAATACAAACAAACGGAAAACGATTTAATCCCTGAGGAGTGGGAAGTAAAGAAGTTCATTAAAATACTCCGTGAGCATAAAAATTACCTAAAAGAGAAATTTAAAATTAACGAGCTGGGTATTTTTGGGTCTTATCGGAAAAACGAGCAAAAGAGGAGAAGCGACCTCGACATTCTTGTGGAGTTTTATGAGCCTATTGGATTGGGATATTTTGAATTAAAAGAATTTCTGGAAGATGTATTAAAAATTAAGGTGGATTTGGTCATAAAAAAAGGTATAAAACCACGATTGAAAGATAAAATCTTGAAGGAGGTTATATATTTATGAAGGTCCGGGAGTGGAAGTTGTTTTTGGAAGATATAGTAGAGAGCATGGAGAAAATAGGAAGTTACACAGAGGGGATGGACTTTGACAGTTTTACGTGAAATCAAATGGTAATTGATGCTGTTATTAGAAACCTTGAGGTCATCGGCGAAGCTTGTAAGCACATACCCATGAAAACAAGAAAAAAGTATGACGAAGTGCCCTGGAAGGCAATTGTTGGTTTGAGAAATATCGCGATTCATGAATATTTCGGCTTAGATTTGGAAAATATCTGGAAGATTATCAAGGAGGACTTGCCTAAAAATAAAGAAATTTTCAATAGGATTTTGGAAAATGAATGAGTTTAAACAAACCGGGATAGGTTTAATCCTTGAAGATCGGGAAGTAGCGAGGCTCAAAATATGAAAGGTGAGAACAAGGAAGAAAGCAAAAGTGAAAGGGAATACTATGAGTTTATAAAAGCTAAAATTGAAGAAATTCTTAACACAAAATTTGATAATTTTCACCTTGAGATTACAGCAGATAAGAAATTCAGCAATAAATTAAAGGCGGAAATCCCTGATTACAGGCACATAATTTTTCATTTCCTTAAAGAGGTAGCACCAGATATTACTGGCTTTATAAAGAAGGAGTATTCTTCAGATTTTATTGTAATAGAAGTTAAAGCAGAGGCGGTAAAGTTAGATCATATCTATCAGACGCGAAAATATGCAGAATTATTTGATGCAAAATATGCTTTGTTGGTCTCCACTGAAGAAATCCCCGAAGAGATAAAGAGATTATCAAAAATAGTTTATTCGCTTTTGTCATTGCCTGGCTACAGACACATGACTCTTGTACATTTTGATGATGACTCAAAAGAATTCGTTGAATGGTTCCCAGAAAATCCCTTTGAAAAGGGCGGATAAGATGCAGGAGAAAATTGTTGATACTATTCAGGAAGAAAAATTTAAGCAAACTGAAATCGGCTTGATTCCTGAGGAGTGGGAGGTGGTAAGGTTGGGGGAGATAGCGAAGACTTCGGCAGGTGGTTCAGCACCGCAAGATTCGGAATATTTTGGTGGCAAAAATCCATTTGTTAGAGTTCAAC
>JACUTR010000149.1 GCA_014859735.1 Candidatus Methanophagales archaeon
CTTGATAATATTCTTTTTTGCCTCTTCTATCTCTTTCCTCCTCCCCTCTTCCGCAGCAGCACCTGTTTGTGCCTGCATCATCTGTTCATACTTTCTCTTTCGTATCTCCTCTAATTCCTCGTCATCTGCCATCTTGTAACACCTGCCTCTCCTTTCTACTCCTCCTTCCTCGATTCATCCATAATCTTGAGCTCATGCGCGGTATTATCGAGGAATTTTTGCCCATCGGGCGATATCTTCCGTCCCTTTTTCGTTTTCGCTACATACCCTGCTCGTTCTAACTGCGAAAGCACCTCTCGTATTATCTTCCCTGAAGCTTCTTTGACATGCTCTCTCTTCACACCTCTACTAACTCTTCCTCCGTAACGGGTGCGCAGCCTTGCCACCCCTACCGGCCCATGGAGATAGATCTGCCGGAGCACCGATGCACATCTCACCCACCACCAGTCTTTATCCTGTGGGGGTAATTCCTTGTTTGCCCTCCCTTTCACATTTATGCCCCATTTTGGCAGATAAATCGCTTTGTTCTTCTTTAACTTCTCACCCACTATCTTTACCAGTTTACCCGGTGGGACATCGTATACTGTGGTCATTTTATTCTATCCATTTATATTCCCTCAAAACATAAAAACTTAAGTGGTAAAAGTAATTGCTGCTTCGTGGAAGGAGAAAGCATAAATGGATGTGAAAATTGGATTAGAATGCCATGCTCAGCTTCTTACTCAATCAAAATTATTTTGCTCCTGCTCCACGGACTATCATAACGCTGAGCCCAATACGCATGTCTGTGCAACCTGTTTGGGCTTACCCGGAGCGTTGCCCGTGGTAAATGAGCGTGCAATCAGATATGGCATAAAAGTGGCGCTCGCGCTTGGCTGTACCATCCAGCCCCGAGTAATCTTCTATCGGAAGAATTACTATTATCCTGACCTCCCACGGGGTTTCCAGATTACCCAATATGAGTTCCCCATTGCGTTTAATGGATTGGTGCGAGTGGAAAGCGATGGTGAGAAGGAGAGAGAGATAAGAATAAAGCGGGTGCACATGGAGGAAGACCCCGGCAGGCTGGTGTATCGAGGTACGATAGACACCGCAACCTATTCGCTGGTTGATTATAACCGGTCAGGAATACCGTTAGTAGAGATCGTGACCGAGCCTGACCTCAAGTCGCCGAAGGAGGCACGCATATTTTTAGGTAAGTTGAGGAGCATACTGGAGTATCTAAGCGTGTTTGATGGTGATTTGGAAGGCGCGATGCGCGTTGATGCGAATATATCATTGAAAGGAGGAGAACGGGCCGAAGTAAAGAACATCTCTTCTTATAAAGGTGTGGAGAAGGCGTTGTCGTTCGAGATAACACGGCAGAAGAATTTGTTGCGTCGAGGTCTTACCGTTCAGCAGGAGACGAGACACTACGATGAAACGCGTGGCGTAACGCTTTCCCTGCGGACGAAAGAGTTTGAGCATGACTATCGCTATTTTCCGGAGCCAGACCTCGTGCCCATTCGCATTTCAAATCGTATAGAAGAGATAAGGCGGGAAATACCCGAACTCCCGGACGAGAAGAAGCTTCGATTCATCGCGCAGTATTCGCTCACGATGGAGCATGCGAATGCGCTCACCTTCGATAGACATATCGCGGATTTTTATGAATCCGTGGCGTCAAAAATATATCCCAAGCTGAGCGCTACGTGGATTGCGGATGTGCTGAAAGGGGAGTTGAATTATCGCGCTATCTCAATGCGAGAGGCGTCAAAAAGAATCTTGCCCGACGATTTCGTCGCTATTTTGAGGTATCTGAAGAAGGGTGTGATTACCGAACGAGGTGCGACGGCAATCATACGGGAGATGCTTGACCATGGTGGTAAGCCCGAGGAGATACTAACGAGGAAAGGATTGGCACGTATCGGGTCAGAAGTAATTGAAGAAGCGATACAGGCAGTGATAGAGGAGAACGAAGCTGCGGTTAAGGATTACCAAGCAGGTAAAAGTGAAGCTCTGAATTTCCTCGTCGGGCAGGTGGTGAAGCATACCGAAGGAACCGCAGATCCAAAAGAAGTGCGCAGGAGGCTTGAAGAAAAAATGAAAGCCTGATAATAGTTTTGAAAATGACCAAATATTACTATCTCAAACTTGGTACTGGAAATTGTTTGGCGGAATATTGGTTAAATCCAAAGGGAAAGCGTAGTATTTATGAAGGATATGAGCATGCGGCCGCTATTTATTTTGGACGAAATACTGCAAAGGATATTAGAGAGTGTGCTGAGCTATATGAGGAAGAGGGAGCTTCTAAAGAAGAAGCTTTAAGGAAATTTAAAGAAAAATTAAATAGCGATAAGGATAAAACCAGTAAACCCGATCTTGAAGCCGCTATTCATTTCGTTAGAGCCGGAGAAAAATCAGAAAAAACTTGTTTTGTTACTATACTGGCTGTCCAACAAATCAATCTCACCAGCAGACCATCAATCTAAGGTTGGATGAAAAGCAAAGAATAAACCCTTACAGGGTTTTCGGGGTCGTGGGGCGGAGCCCCACACTCCATGCCTTAGATGCCGAATTGGCAATTAAACCCCCAATCTTTCCCAGGACAGCCACTTTTCCAGCCATCTTAGCCCACATCACCTTCAGATTATGAGCAGTGCATACCAGATTATGCTCTATTCGCACGTTTCCTATCCCCCTTGTCAGAAACTCCCGGAATTTCAGATTATGCTTAATATTACCGAAGGGCCACTCAACCGCCTCTTTACGCTTTTTGTACTCCTCTTTCCCCTCCTCCGATCGCATCTTAGCTGCCATCCTCCTCCGTTCCGCCTCGTAGTCATCACTCGTGATTACCCTTCTTCTCTGCTCGCCAGCGCATTCTGATCGATACGGGCATTCACTGCAGTTCGCACCATAATAGGTGAACAGCGGCTTGCCGTTATACTCGTACTCCCCCTTTCTGGTGAGTACCTCGCCATTAGGGCATAAAAACTGGTCCTTCCCTTCATCGTACATGAATTTATCCTTCGAATACAGGCTATCCTTAATCTTCTTGCCCTTCTGCTCCTGAGCCTGCTTGCTGTCCGGGATATAGCCATCCAGCCTCTTCCCTCCAGATACCGCAGGTTCGGACCGCTGAAGTAGCCGTTATCCATGCTCACCTTAGTTCCTTCGGGCAAGCCTCCCAGGTTCTCCTCCGTGAGCTCAATCTGAGGCTGCACCTGGTTATGGTCGGTGCAGTCCTGAGTAACGTCATTAGCAAGAAT
>JACUTR010000119.1 GCA_014859735.1 Candidatus Methanophagales archaeon
TTTCATTCCTTTTTCATTCACCCCTTTTTAACTTTCATACTCGCCCCTTTCGCTTCTTCAATCTGGTAAAATTTTGTTGATAGCACTCAAAAATAGGGATTTGAGAACAAGATGTCACGGGATGATAGGTTTATAGCACTCAGAAAAAGGGATTTGAGAGGATTGGTGAACGAATTTAGGGGCACTCGTAGTATCCCGTCTTTAATGTTTCGGAGTGGTTCCGAGCACAGCAACGTTACCCGCCTCCCTCGTATCTGCCATCAATCGGGATAGCCATCTCACCATGGTTCCCAGCCGTCCTCCCTCTTTCAAATGATAGGGATACTCTAACACATCGGTTCCAATAGTAATCAATACAGGAGGCTCTAAATCGGAAATGAAACTCTCGATTTCTCCAGTTTTAATTCCCGTGCCCTCCGGTAATCTATCGCTAAACGCTTGAGTATTACTACCCCATCCACTATGAAATCGAGAGGTGTTGTCTCAAGTGTCTCACAGACGAGAATCAATAAAACTCGGAGGCTCTAACGCATCTAACCAGGGGAATTGCTTTTTCTTTCATATGTTAGATTTAACCTTCCCCTTCTGCTATCGCCAAGTTTCTCTTCCAGTGCACTCATAGGTGTTGAGGTAGTGGGTTTAGCACACTTAAAAAGAGATTTGAGAATCTGTGGCAGAAATTAGCGTATGTATGCTACTTAATGTGAAAAAGGTGAACATCTGAAGTTTCTTGAATTTCTTATGATAAAAAGCATGATAAGGAAGAATATCTCGTTGTATGAGGAAGATATGAAGAGAATAGAGAGAATACTGGAGAAACACGAAGGGAACCTCAGCGCCGCGATGCGAGAGATCATAGAGTTCGCTCATTTCATGCAGAGGAGATTCGGCAGTCTTGAAGAGGCGAAGAAGGTAGAAAAGAGAATTAAAGGCGTGTGCATTCCGAATATGCTGCTGAACTGGTTTCTCACGTATACCGAGGCATGTCTTCCAGACGAGATTGCGATTAGATCTTTGGAGGAGATTCATGCCATCGCAACAGTGTCAGACCTTGCAGATATCGCGGATATGGGCTTCGCGGTGGATATTCAAGTGGATGCAGATGATGACCGAAATCCCACCGAAGCAACGATTCGGGTATCTGGGGAAAGAATGCATGCGGAGTTCGTAGCGAAACTTGCCGCTTGTTTCCTCGCCGAGCATAACGGGTTAGTAGTGGAAGATGTTTCTCGATTTGCTCCATGCATCACCGTGAAGCTGAAGAGTAGCGGGGAGAGGGGAAGAGAGAACATTTATAAAGTGGTGAGGGATAGTTTGTTAAAGCACTTCGGCGAACGGCATGTAATGATGCAGGAGATACTGCATAAGCCCGGGGTTTGGAATTCAACGATAACATCCCTTGCGGAATGGAGTGATGTACAGAGGTATAAGTATCCAGGGTTATATAGGTTTTAGTTCACTTCACCAGAAAAGGACTAATAGAGTACTTTATTAGCTTAGACTATGGTCAATTTACACAATTCGCAGGTACAATAAATAACTCACACCCTCCCTTCATAAATAATATCTCTCACCTTCTCCCTCTGGGGTTTAATTGCATCAATATCAGTATCCTTATCGACTGCGACGAAGAATATAAACTCCGCACATTTCTCCGTTACTATCATAACGCTGTGACCCTTCGCTATTATCTCTTCTATCTCACCTTTAAGCATTCTCGTGCATTTCTCCGCCGCTTTCGTCATAAATGCGATCACCGATGAGAGCGATTGCATATCCTCACGGGTAAACGGGCCAACAAAATTGACCAATAATCCATCCTTTGCGATCACGGCAGCGGCATTTACTCCTCTAATCTTTACCAGCTCCTTTAGCGCACGCTCAAGTTCGGTGTTCTCGGTGGAAGGAGTCACTTCTCGTTCCATCCTGTGCCTGTAAAGAGCCAGCTCTATGGCAGCATGTAACTCTCTTTCGTTGATCGGTTTGACCAAATAACCATAAGGCGCTGTCATCTTCGCTCGGCTCACGGTAGTGTCATCAGCATAAGCAGTGAGATATACCACCGGAATATCGAAACGGGTCTGGATTTGTTTGGCAGCCTCTATGCCATCCATCTCACCTTCCAACACGATATCCATCAGCATTAAATCCGGCGTTGTCTCCGCTGCTTTTTTAATTGCATCCTTCCCGGAAGATGCGATTGCAGGCACCTCATATCCAAGCCCATTTAGCATATGTTTTATGTCTTGGGCAACGATGCCTTCATCCTCTACAACCAGTATCCGTAGCGGTGACATTGTCTGCTCCCTTTTTATTGATCGTTTTAATCCCCGAATGTAACCTTAAATGTTGTCCCGGTGCTTCTGTCAAGCTCGATCGTTCCTTTAAGCTGTTTTACCAGCGTGATTACTAATTGCAAACCTAATGTTTCTGTGTTTCGGAAGTCCAGATCTTTCGGGAAGCCGACACCGCTATCACTAACAATCAACCTAAACGTATGATCATTATTCGAACGGAGGTCAATACTGATTTCGCCCTCCATGCCATCTGAAAAGGCATGTTTCAGGGAATTTGAAACAAGTTCGTTGATGATCAACCCACAAGGAATTGCGGTATTAACGCCCAGTAAAACATCATGAGCTTTTAGCTTCAGTTCAATGCGATCTCGCCCGACTCCATAGGAATAAAACAAATCAGTTGCCAATTTTTGGATGTATTCAGCCATGTTAATCTTCGCCAGGTCTTTGAATTGATAGAGTTGTTCGTGGATGAGAGCCATGGATTTGATACGGTTCTGGCTTTCCCTGAACATCTCGAATGCCTCTTTATCCTTGACATGTTTGGACTGCAGGTCGAGCAGAGCAGAAATTATCTGCAAATTGTTCTTGACCCGATGGTGTATCTCTCGAAGGAGGATTTCTTTTTCTCTGAGCGACGCCTTGATCTGCTCCTCCGCCTGCTTGCGATCGGTGATGTCATGTTGGGTTGAAAGATAGTTTATGATGTTGCCATCGTTATCTTTAAGCGCACTTATTTTTGCATAGCTTATGAAGTCTGAGCCGTCTTTTCTTTTATTTTGGATTTCTCCTTCCCAGTATCCTTCCTTTTTTATGGCTTCCATAATCCTTTTTGTAACATCTTCCGGCGTCGGCCCTGCATTTAGGATTGAGGGGTATTTTCCGATCAATCCCCCTTTCTTGTATCCAAAAAGTTCATCCATGGCATCATTTGTATATGTTATCGTTCCATCCGCTGAGGTAA